>CAZSUQ010001105.1:0-1858 GCA_964609935.1 uncultured Thermodesulfobacteriota bacterium
ATCGTGGGCGGCTCCCTCGAGCCTCTCGATTCTGCTTTCCAGTTCTGAGGTTCGGTTGTTCTCCACACGTGTGTTGTACAAGAATTGGACCACGCAGATCGCTAGGAAGAAAAAGAAGAAGTTCCGAGTCCGGCGGCTCTCGCGGAGAATGCCGATGTAGTCTTTTGGATCGCTCAGCTTCCAGGCCACGGGGAGGGCCATGTTCAACAGAAGTCCCAGGGACAAGGCCATGCCCGACCCCACGTTGTTTGGGACCAGGTTCGCTGTGAGATCTGACACCGTGGACCAGATCTCCCGCGGTTCCGACCGTTCCTGCATGGCCCGCTCACAGGAGGCCAGCAGCACGACCGAATCCCGGGAAAGGTCATCGTCCGGGAATTCCCTGCGGAGCTCTCCCAGGTTGTCAACCGCCCGTTCCAGGAGTGCCAGGTCCAGATACGTCTGAGCCTGCCAGTAGAGCACCCTCTTTTTCAGATCCGGACCCAGGGGTTCGGCCGCCAAGGAATCGTACAGCCTCAATGCGCTCCAAGGACGGTGCATGTACCGGTTGAGCAGGAAGGCCTGAATCGCCCGGGCCTGCATCGCCACTTCCGCCGATCCCCCTGATGCAGCACGGCGGCAAACCTCGTAGGCTGCGTTGTAGTTTCTCTGTCTGATGAATTCCCAGGCAACCACGTTCACCTTCTCATCCGCAGACGCTGTCTCCGCGGCAGGATCCAGGACGACACGGGTAACCGGCGCTTCCCGCTCGGCCCGAAGATCAACGTACTCAGACCAGAACGTGTTTTGAAACATGATTGCGCCCACTACCAGGAGCATGAGGAACGAGATCACAAAGGCCCCGATACGCACGGTTCGGATTCTCCTCATCCAAGCCGCAAAGCTGGCCTCCACTTCGTCTACATTGAGAAACCTCCGGGACGGATCCGTGTCAAGGATGCGGCGAAGGCGGCGGCGAAGGGGGCGAGGTATCCGACGGGGGTTGCCCAGGTTCCGCCGGACCAGAGATCGGTACAGGCCCGGGATTCTCTCCCTGTCCTCTCTCCGGACCCGATCGATCTCGCGCTCGTCTTCACCTGTCACGAACCTCTTCTGGGTGACGATCTCCCAGAGTAGGACCCCGAGCGACCAGATGTCGGAGAGATGGTAACCGTCTCCCCCCCCTCCAGGAAAGCCCTGGATCTGTTCCGGAGACGCATAACCAACGGTGCCATAGACCGGTCCTGAGGCCGTGGAACTGGCCCACCTCGCTGCACCAAAATCGATCAGCCGCAGCCGGCCATTCTCGTCCACAAGAACGTTGTCCGGCTTGAGATCCAGGTGAGCGATCCCCCGGGCATGGATCGCCTTCAGGGCCTTGAGCAGCTGTTGCAGAAGTTCCGAGGCCTTCCGCCATTTCACTTTTTTTTTGCGCAGGTAGGCATCCAGCGGAACCCCTTGGACATACTCCATCTTGAGGTAGAGAACCCCCTGGTTCAGTTCTTCGGTGTGAAGGTGCTGAAGCCGGACGATGTGCGGGTTGTCCGGATCCACGGTCAGATGGGTTTTTACTTCCCGGATCAGGTCTTCCGGGTTTCGGTCCCCCACACGGATGACTTTGAGGGCCCACACGTGCTTCTCCGTTACATGAAGGACCCGGTATACCTTTCCCCCGCCCCCCTCACCCAGCTTCTCGAGGACCTGGTACTGGCCCAGGATCAGATCTCCTGGACCTGTCCTCACACCCCAATCCTTGCTCTCCATGAACCCATGCCCCCCGAATTGACCTTTGTAGGCTGAGGCCGGTCCGGTAAAGCATCGAGCCACCGAGATACCAGAACCCCCGTCAACCTTCCCCTACTGCCACGTCCATCCGACC
>CAZSUQ010001106.1:0-1853 GCA_964609935.1 uncultured Thermodesulfobacteriota bacterium
TTCCTGAACGCCATCCGGAAAAACGTCGACCTCACCCTCCTGGTGCACAACAACCAGGTATACGGCCTCACCAAGGGCCAGGCATCGCCTACTGCCGGAGTCGGCTTTGTCACCAAGATACAGCGTCACGGGGTCACCATGCCACCGCTCAATCCCCTTGCCCTGGCACTTACCCTGGGAGCGGGATTCGTGGCCCAGGGCTTTTCCGGTGACAAAGACCACTTGAGCCGGCTGATCCAGGAGGGGATGAGGTTCAAAGGCTTCAGTTTCATCGATATATTGCAGCCCTGTGTCTCTTTTAACCCGGTCAACACCTTCGGCTGGTACAAGGAGCGAGTATATGACCTCTTTGAACAAGGCTATGAAGCCGATGATATGAACAAAGCCAGGGAACTGTGCGAACAAAAGGAGGAGAGGATACCAATAGGCATCATGTACAGGAAGGAAAGGCCCTCGCACACTGACACGATCAAAGGGCTTGAAAAAGGCCCGCTGGTGAACCGGGCCTATGACCCGGACAGGCTTCAGGCCATTCTTGATGGTTGAGGGCATAAGAGAATCCAAACAACTCAAAGTAGTATCTATAACATACAGCCCCGTATAACGGGTGGAAAGGAGATGCCAAGATGGCGTTGAAAGGGTCCAAAACAGAGAAGAATCTATTAACCGCGTTTGCAGGTGAATCCCAGGCACGGAACCGGTATACCTATGCTGCGGGCAAGGCCCGGAAGGAAGGCCTGGTGCAGATCGCACTCATTTTTGAGGAAACAGCCAACCAGGAAAAGGAGCATGCCAAAAGGTTTTTCAAGTTTCTTGAAGGGGGTGAAGTGGAAGGCCAAGCCGCTTTTCCTGCTGGCATCCTCGGCACCACTGCGGAAAACCTCACGGCCTCTGCCGGGGGCGAGAATTACGAATGGACGGAAATGTATCCCGGTTTTGCCAAGGTAGCAAGAGAAGAGGGCTTCGAAGCAGTTGCCAAGGCCTTTGATGCTATCTCCATAGCCGAAAAGCAACATGAGAACAGGTATCTGGGGCTCCTTTCCAACCTGGAATCAGGGACTGTATTCAAGAAGGATAAATCCGTAGTTTGGCGCTGCCTGAACTGCGGCTACCTGCACGAAGGGCAAGAGGCCCCTGATGCTTGCCCTGCTTGTGTCCATCCTCAAGCCTATTTTGAACTGCTGGGGGAGAATTGGTAATCCACCATCATAAGGCAGTGATCACAGGATCATGCCGGTAAAGAAAAAGACGCTCTCCGGAAGAAGGGAAACGGAGCACGAGAAGAGAGGGAAAGGAGAAAGATATGCAGGAACGAACCGGATTGGTTACTATACATGGAAACCCGCTCACCTTGCTCGGGAACGAGGTTGCAACGGGTGAAAAAGCACCGGATTGCGAGGTGCTTGACAATGATTTGAACCCGGTCTCATTATCGTCCCTAAAGGGACAGGTCTGCCTGATCTCTTCGGTGCCCTCGCTGGACACCCCGGTGTGCGATACAGAGATCAGGAGGTTCAATAAAGAGGCCGCCGGCCTGGGCCCGGATGTTGCCGTACTGACCATCAGTACCGACCTTCCCTTTGCCCAGAAGCGGTGGTGCGGGGCAGCAGGGATCGATAAGGTCCAGACACTTTCAGACCACCGGGATACTGCCTTTGGTCTGGCCTATGGAGTCCTGGTTAAAGAGCTGCGCCTTCTGGCCCGGGCCGTATTTGTGGTGGACCGCGAGGGAATCCTGAGGTACCAGCAACTTGTGAAAGAGGTCGCAGAGGAACCGGATTACGGTGCCGCTCTAAAAGCAGCCAAGGATTTAATCTAACAAGAGATTTATTCGTTTAGTCTAATACCATAAC
>CAZSUQ010001107.1:0-1849 GCA_964609935.1 uncultured Thermodesulfobacteriota bacterium
AGAGGTTGAAATGGAGATCCTGGAAGTACCCAGCGCCGTGCGCAATGAGCAGATGGCGGTCAGGCAACGGTTGACAGAGGTTTATGAATCGCAGCTCAACGCCGCTGTCAAGGGGTTGGAAGATTCCGTTGGCCGTCAGCGTACGGCTCTAGCCGGGCATATGGAACGGTCTCCCGCCCGGCGTTTCGATGCCCTGGTGCGGGAGTCATTTGCTGACAGCATTATCGTGCTTGATGAAAACGGCAGCTTGGCCTATCCGGCAAATACTGAAATGCCCGAAGGAAATCCGCCAGCGAAAGCGCCTAGAGGAAGACGTGCTGAATACCGTTCTGGAACGGAATCCCTTTGAAGCGCCCCGCTCACTGGTCAAGAATCGCAAGGAACAGATGGTTGCGGATGCCAGAACCCACTTTCTTTCCCAGGGGATCGCCCTGGAGCAGGAAAGCGACGATTTACAAAAGCTGGATGCGGAATTCGAACCCCTTGCGGAGAGCGAGGTCAAGAAACACATCCTGCTCGAGGCCATTGCCGCCAAGGAAGACATCAAGGTTTCCGACTCGGATGTCGATGAAGAGATTAAGAACATTGCAGACAGACACGATCAGAATGTGGAAAAGGTTCGGGCAGACCTTCAGAAGCAGGAGGAAGGCCTGGACCGCTTCAAGCAGAACCTCGTGATTGCCAGAACGCTTGATTTTCTCCTGTCGCCGGATACAATAGAAGAAGAGAAAAAAACGTAACCGAAAAGGGTAGATTTTCTACGTGGAAAGGGATTACACTTCAAGAAAAAGGTTCCCTTTCCACGGTCCGAGCGAACATCCAACCGATAGGTCAGGACATTCATGAATCTGATTCCGATGGTAGTGGAGCAGACCAGCCGGGGCGAAAGAGCCTATGATATTTTCTCCCGCCTCTTGAAGGACCGCATCATCTTCATCGGCTCTCCCATCAACGATGACGTGGCCAACCTCGTGATTGCCCAGATGCTCTTCCTGGAGAGTGAGGACCCGGACAAGGACATCCACCTCTATCTCAACACACCGGGCGGTTCGGTCAGCGCCGGGCTTGCCATTTATGATACGATGCAATACGTAAAGCCTGCCATCTCCACCATCTGTATGGGGCAGGGTGCGAGCATGGGTGCCGTTCTCTTGGCGGCAGGGGCGAAGAAGAAACGCTACGCACTGCCCCATGCAAGGATTCTGCTCCACCAGCCCATTGGAGGCTTCCAGGGGCAGGCGTCGGACATCGACATCCATGCCCGTGAGATCCTGCGTATCCGGGAAGAGCTGAACAACATCCTGGTCAAACACACCAAGCAGCCTCTGGACAAGGTGAACCAGGACACGGAAAGAGACTACTTCATGACCGGGCAGCAGGCCAAGGAATATGGGATCGTCGATGACGTGGTTACTCACCACAAGGAAAAACCGGTCAAGGGTTGATCCCCTGGACCCTTGTTGGGACAGACCTGGGCAATAAAGAGGATTGCCGAAAACAAAAACCGTTCAGGATGGCAAACCTTTTTGATTTGGAGGAAAACCTGTGAGCAGGAAAGGCAGCTACGACCATCCGGGGAAACTGGTGTGCTCCTTTTGCGGGAAGAGCCAGGATGAGGTCCGCAAGCTCATCGCCGGGCCGACCGTCTACATCTGTGACGAATGCATCGAGCTCTGCAATGAGATCATTGCAGAGGAGTGCGAACAGGAGGACAGTCGAAAGAGAGCGGCATCACTGCCCAAGCCCCACGAGATCAAGGATTTCCTGGACCAGTACGTGATCGGGCAGGAGCGTGCCAAGAAGATGCTCTCCGTGGCCGTGTACAACCACTACAAGCGGATCCAGCAAC
>CAZSUQ010001108.1:0-1849 GCA_964609935.1 uncultured Thermodesulfobacteriota bacterium
CCGTCTCGATCCTGCCCTGTGGAGTGATCTTGATCACACCGGGGCCCGTTCCCTCTCCTTTGCCGGTGGCAATCCCGACGAATCACTGCACGCTGTCCTCGAGTTCCTTCGGGACGCGCCCGGATCGTGGTCCCTGCCGATCGTATGGAACTGTCACGGGTATGCCTCGACCGAGACGATGACTCTACTCGAAGGGGTCATCGATGTCTTTGTCCCCGATTTCAAGTACGGCTGTGAATCGTGCGCCCGGAGCCTCTCCGGAGCCCCCCACTACCCGCAACGGGTGCGGGCCTCGATCGCCCGCATGCTTTCCATGGGCGTCCCGGTCATCGTGCGCCTTCTCGTCTTGCCGGGACACTTCGATTGCTGTCACGCTCCCGCGCTTCGCACCCTGGCGGAGCTCGATGGAGAGAACCTGCTGATCTCCGTTCGAGATCAGTATTGTCCTGATTTCGAGATCGCATCGACGGACGGGCCCCTGGCCCGCCGTCCTCGCGTCGAAGAGATCGTGCAGGTGGTCCGGTTATCGAAAAGTCTCGGTCTGAAACTCGTGGAAGAAACGGAGGAATATATGATGTTCAGAGTGATGCTCGGATTCATTGCCGTCGGGCTGCTCTTTCAGTTCATGGGCCTTCGCATCGAGGGTCTCATCGGTCCGGCCTTCCTGCTGGCCATGGTCGCCGGGGGACTTATGATGGTGGTTGGCTGGAAGGGCGGAGGAAGGGCTTTCGGTCGAATTATCCTTTGCCTCGTCCTCACCCTCGTCGTGCCTCCCTTTCTCTACTCGGTCATAACCGGGACGACTGCACAGCTGTTTCACTCTGTGGCCGGCGGGGCCGCTTTTCCGCCGATGGCGAATGTCGTGATCCTGGTCATCGTCTTCGCCATCGTGGCCGGCCTCGTGACCTACGGGATCAGGAGCCATCTCACACGCAGGAACATGCGAAATCGCAACTCCTACGAAGAGACCCTCGGACGAAGAGCGCGAATCGTCGAGAGAAGAAGAGCCATCCCCCAGAACCTGGGGAGAAGATCACGGATTGAGGGGCCGTTGACGAATCCCCGGCACAATGGACCTCATAACTCTCGTGCCGGGAGATGAGAAAACGAGATGTGGCAGATCGGACTTGCCGAATCGTTGCGCAGAATTTTCAACGGATCGGACAAACGTAAAGCATCGGATTTTCACGGCCGGATCGACCGCCTGGAAGAGCATCGGCTCGAAAGCTCTCTCGAGGCGTTCAGGCTGGACATGCAGAGGCTTCAGCAAAGCACGGAAGAAAAGTTGTTGTTCGGATCGAGCCAGAACCTCAGGGGAGAGCCCTTCAATGTCTGGATGCCCGTGGAGCGCTTTTTCTCGGGACACACCTGGTGTACAGGATCCAGCGGGTCCGGAAAGACCTACCTGTTCCTGTCGATCATCCTTCAGCTCTTGCACCAGGGGCAGGCCCCAATGTTCATCATGGATTTCAAGGGGGAGCTCGCTCCGATGCTCCTCGAGACATGGATCCCGGCCCTTCTGGCCGCCATGTCCGCGGAGAAGAGGGCCTGGCTTCTGGAACGGCTCGTCGTCATCGATCCTTTTTCCGAGAGGTATCTCCCCGAGTTCCAGATTCTGAAGCGCGACCCCTCGATTCCGATCGAGGTCCTGGCCCACGACGTGACCGCGATTTTCGAGAAGACGATCGGTTTCGATCTCGGCATTCGTCAGGACACCATCGCCAAGTACGCCCTGATGCTCGCCATCGAACAGGATCTCACCTTTCCTCAACTCAAGGAGGCTCTCAACAATCCCTTTTTCCTCTCCGCACTGGTGAGAAGGTCGAAGCTTCCCGACGTGCGCAATTAC
>CAZSUQ010001109.1:0-1831 GCA_964609935.1 uncultured Thermodesulfobacteriota bacterium
CCGGACGCGATAGGGCACCGTCAGGACCCACTGCCGCATGGGGACGGGAGGCAGAGGCTTGAAGCCGTCAACCCGGAGAAGATCGCGAGCCGTGCTCCTGATCTCTGGCGCTACCATGAACCGGAATCTGTCCCGGGTTGTGGTATCTGACCTCACCGATGATCTCAGGGCCGGCAAGCTCTTCAACCAGGCCCTTGAGTACGAGGCGAAGGGCAAGACGAAGCGATCCAGAGTCCTCTTCAGGCAGGTGGTGAAGAAGTTCCCGGACGCGAAATATTCAAAAATGGCGGAACGGGGATGGCCGATCGCGGTACGGCCTCCTTTTCAACGAAATTCCATGACCACGGTCAGGGCCTGTGCCCTTGCGAAAACGGCTTGCCCTTCGCCTGTTGTCAACCGCAAAGGAGGTCTTGTCATGCATCGTCCACTCGCACTGATCCTCGTCCTGGTCGTTTTCACCTCCGCCTCCGCCGCCGCCGCCTCCTCCGGCCGCAGGCTGGCACATCTGGCAAGCCACGCGGATTGACGCCCACAGCGCCTTCAGCACGCCCGTACCCGAACCCGGCGCCATCCAGACAACCCGCAATGATACGAGCCCCTGGGTCATGCCCGATGAGAAGGCGGCCTATACCGCTACCGATGCCAATCTCGGAGGCGGGGTGGGGGGTGTCGACATCTGGGAATGGACCCGGACCGGACCCGGGCTGCCCTGGGCGCTCAAGGGCAACGTCAAACCGGTGAATTCCACCGGCCTCGACTACCTGGTTTCGGTGACCGGCGACCACCTGGAGATGTATCTCCAGACCAAACGTGGCAGCATCCTCCGGTCGTCGCGACCCGGACCGACCGTTGCGTGGAGTCCGGCTGCAACGGTGACCGAACTCGTCGGTTTCGGCCATCTTAGCGTGAGTTATGACGGCCTCTCCATACTCCTCACTCAGGGTGGAATGATCCACGTCGCCACTCGAAATTTCCGGACCAATCCCTGGGGCACGCCGGTCCTTCTGCCCGGGGTCAATACTGGCAACGCCACCAACAACCGGCCGAGCCTGTCCCCGGACGGCCGGCAGATCTTCTTCTCCTCCAACGGACCCGGTTCCTCGATCTGGGACGTGTGGATGGCACAATGGATCGGCCTCACCACCGAGGGCGTTCCGAGCCTCGGCAAGGCCATGAAGATCCACCTCGCGATACCGAGCCGGCCGGGTGCCAGCTACCAGGTGGCCATGGCGTTTTCCCACGTCACCGGCATCCCTGTCCCCGGCCTGGGCACGATCCCGCTGGATCTCGACGGGCTTCTTGTGCTCAGTGTCTCGAATGTGGTGCCCACCATGTTCAAGAACTTCGGCGGCTACCTCGACATCCACGGAGAAGCCACCGCCGCCGTGGTCATTCCCGCCGCCTCAGCGCTGGTCGGATATCCATTCTCGGTGGCGGGTGTGACATACGACGCAGCAGGCATCAACTACATCACCAACGGGAAGGACCTGGAGATCAATCCGTAAGGGATGCAACGGCCCGCAGCGTAAAATGAGCCGGATCCTGGTTGACCGTGAATCGTGGAGTTCCACCGCTCTCGCGACGAGGCTTCGTGAATAATGCCAGAAATAGAACATCCGTGCAGCAGAAACCCTGATGCAGGGGAGGCTACAGGGTATGGAGGAAGTGAATTTTGATGGAGTATAATCGATAGGTCGTCGTAGCAGCAGCCAGATGCAATGTCATGTTGAGCTCGGACTTTCCCTCTAATGCTTGCCGGTCCAACGCGAAGCACAAGGTCTCTACACACAAGGGGGCATCACGTTCGACCGCTTGTCGTCCGTCCACGGTG
>CAZSUQ010001110.1:0-1824 GCA_964609935.1 uncultured Thermodesulfobacteriota bacterium
AACCAAAGACTTATGATGAACTGGATAAGGAAGAAATTCGCCGACGGATTCAAGAGAAGAAGGATTCCCTTGGAAAACGATTGGTGATCCTGG
Organism: uncultured Thermodesulfobacteriota bacterium; assembly: GCA_964609935.1. Taxonomy (GTDB): domain Bacteria; phylum Desulfobacterota; class DSWW01; order DSWW01; family DSWW01; genus CAYTRL01. The sequence continues at coordinate 94 of CAZSUQ010001110.1, forward strand.
GGCATCATTATCAGCGGCAGGACGTAATCGACTTTGCGGATATTCGTGGGGATTCGCTGGGGCTCTCCCAGCGCGCCGCCTCGCAGACCGACTGTACGTTCATCGTTTTTTGCGGAGTGACCTTCATGGCAGAGAGTGCAGAGGTCCTTCGGCAGGAACACCAGATCGTACAGCACCCCAATACGGATGCAGGATGCCCACTGGCGGAGATGGCGGATGTGGTTGCCGCGGAGCGGGCCTGGGAGGTTGTCTCCCAGGCTGTGGACGCAAGCAGTGTGATTCCGGTTACGTACATGAACTCGGATGCGGAACTGAAGGCATTTTGTGGGGAGAGAGGAGGCGCGGTCTGCACGTCCTCAAATGCACCTAGGGCCTTCCGCTGGGCCCTGGAAGAGGGTGAAAAGCTTTTCTTTTTCCCTGACGAGCACCTGGGGAGATATACGGCAAGGGAGATCGGGCTACCAAAAGAAAAGATCCTTCTGTGGGATCCGGCCCTGTCTCCCAGGGACCCTGAAATCGAAAAGAAGATCGCTGAGGCGAGCCTGATCCTGTGGAAAGGATTCTGCCACGTCCATACCCACTTCACCATGGATCATGTCAAGGAAGCGAGGCGGGCCTTGCCGGATGCCAGGATCGTTGTCCATCCCGAGTGCAGGGAAGAGGTGGTTCTGGCATGCGATGCAGCTGGGTCCACGGAGTATATCTGCCGCTACGTGGAGGAGGCTCCAGAGGGATCCACGATCATTATCGGTACCGAGATCAACCTTGTTCAGAGGCTGGCCCGGCAATACCCGGACAAGCAGGTGCACGAACTGGCCCGATCCCTTTGCCCGAACATGTTTCGCATCGGCCTTCCGGACCTTCTGTGGACACTTGATACGATCGGCGAGGCCAACCGTGTGGAGGTGGATCCCGAGATAAAAGCCGGAGCCCGCAAGGCCCTGGAAAGAATGCTTCAGCTCGCCTGAGAGATGGGGAAACCCCGGCCCCTCAGTGCCGGGGCCCCTGATGCAGTAGAGACCCGTCTGCAAGAATTGCCGACTGTTTCAGTTCGTTCTGAAACCATGCCATAGTGGCACATCTCTGTTGTCGGGGTGTCGAAACCCTCCTTAACAATCCATCGACCTTTTCCTTTGTGAAGGTAGGTGGCCCTTCTTTCGGTTACATTTGTTCTGTAATTGAAATCCCTTTCATTATAGATTCTTTACGGTTTCCTCCGGATTAAGTCATGAAACGGAAACATCCTTCCGATTAGGATTTTCAGGTACAGATTCTCAGGCTCAGGGAGTTCTTTGATCAAAACGATTGGAACATGGGGAAGCAGGGCATTTGATGCAGATTTTGCAGATTTCTTCCTGTTTGCTATGATGGCCGAGGATCTTGGATCCAGGTGAATCGCGAATGGACAGACAATGATAAGGCTCATCCCTTTATCGAGAGAGAAGACCAATGGCGAGAACCGAGAAATCAGATCAAACCAGGCTTCTCAGGATTGAGATCCTGTTGAAGGTGTACATGTTCGGTCTTTTCCTGGCCGGGTGCCTGTTTTTGAACTTCTTCGGTGTTTTTGACGTCTTCACCTTTTCGGTAACGGCACTCATGATTACCCTCTTTCTGCTTGTGGTGTCGAATCTGCTCTACCTTTATTTCCTGAAGAAGGTAAACCGCCTTTTTCCCTTGTACATTCTCGTAGGGTTCACCGATATCCTGTTTTTTACGGTCCTCATTCAC
>CAZSUQ010001111.1:0-1821 GCA_964609935.1 uncultured Thermodesulfobacteriota bacterium
CGGTAAAGAGGGTTGTTGTCCCCAACAGCGTCGGCATACCTCCGGATAGACCCCTTTTCCACCTCATAGACAGCCGGCGGATCGATCATACCGATGCATTGCTTCATCTCCTCTGGAATCATTCTCGAACCTCCTTTTCTGCTCTGGTTGCCAATGAACCCATCATCAGCATTGTAGGGGTACTATGCCGAAAACCTCCGCCTGTGTCAATAACACAACAAATTCAATAGGTTAATTGTGTTATGTCGTTGTTTTCAAAGATGAAGGCAAAGAAGAAAAGGACCTTTTTCCATGCAGAGGCTGATCCTGTATACAAACATGAAAAGGGACATGTTTCTGGAAAAGTTGCACATGAGAAAAAAATTTCCTCATGAGCGGATAAGAGGCTCTGAAGGGGATTTAGGCTGGGAAAAACTCTTCCCAATAATGGTTCAAACCTTCCAAAAATCATGGCCTGAGGGGAGGGTTCAACCACCCTTGGTGCACTGTTAACTAGTTGATATCAAAGGATAAAAAAATATAACAACCGTTTTTTTCAACAAAGGGCACACTTTCTGCACATAGGGTTGGTTAAACACGGCAGGAAGAAGATAAATTCACACATTCTCAACCTCTGGCACCCTGGAAACACAGCCAAACAACAAGACAAAGCAGCTGAGGTGATAGAGATGATCAATCGAATCCTTTTCACAGCAACCCTGATTTCCCTTCTGGCCATTGGTGGGATGGCGCATGCGGAAAGCCTCACCATCAGCCTGGAGTCGGGCCGATACGAGATCTCGGAAGATCACGACGGTTATGATCGAATCCTCATGGAAGGGTATGACTTTTCAGGATCCCCCGGGAACCCCGTGCTTCCTTCCAGGATCGTCAACATTCTCGTTCCCCCGGACATCGACTGGGAAAGCCTGGAACTGGTGGTTGTGAACAGTGTGGAACGGGTGATCCCTGGTACGTACGATCTCCGGGCCGGTGAGCCGGACGCTGCCAGCAAGGACGGCGTCCTGGTGACGGATTGGGGGGAAGAGGGAAGTATTCTTGCAGAGGGCAGGAACATCCATGTCTATGAAGAGGACGCTTTCTTCCCTGCTGAGCTTGTGAAGCTGCTTCCCTATTCCCAGATGAGGAAATGGAAGTTCGCAAGGGTGCGTTTCCTTCCCTTCCGGTACAATCCTGTTTCAGGAGAACTGAAGCTCACCAAGAAGGTGCGGCTGGAACTCCGTTTTCAGCGCGCAGTCAAGGCCCTTTCCCAGGATTCCGCAAGGGACACGGTGATGGATCACCTTGCCCCTTCTCTCTTCCACAACTACGCTTCGGGCCGGACAGCCTATGCGGCCGAGGCCGGTGTCAAGCTTGCAGCCCAGGCAGCCGGTTATGACTATGTGATCATCACCACCAATGACATCGTTGATAACAGCGCAAACCTTTCCTCCTTTATCGCCCAGAAGGAGACGAGCGGACATTCCGTGAAGGTGGTTACCGAGGCCGACTTCGAATCGCTCAACGGCCAGTCTCCAAACCACCGGGCGGAAAAGATCCGGCAGTGGCTGATCAACAACTACCTCTCCATGGGGATCGAGTATGTGCTCCTCATCGGGGACCCCACGCCCTACGAGAAGGGTGAAGGGGACATCCCCATGAAGATGTGCTGGCCCCGGCTCGGTTCCGGTAGCGATGAGGAAGCCCCCACGGATGCGTTCTACGCCGACCTCACAGGGAACTGGGACCTGGACGGAGACGGCAACTACGGGGAGTGGAGCGACTACACCGGCTCCGGTGGCGTGGATTTTTCTGCAGAGGTCTGGGTGGGAAGGATCCCGG
>CAZSUQ010001112.1:0-1812 GCA_964609935.1 uncultured Thermodesulfobacteriota bacterium
ACATTGCCAAGGCACTTGTGGACGAGCCTGACCAGGTGAGGGTCGGCGAAGTGGAAGGGGAACGAACCTCTGTGATCGAACTCACCGTTGCAAAGGAGGACCTGGGAAAGGTAATCGGAAAGCAGGGCAGGACCGCCCGTGCGATTCGCACCATCCTGAGTGCCGCGTCCACAAAGATCCGGAAGCGTTCCGTCCTCGAGATTATTGAATAAACCCGCATTTCTCCCTGCATGAAGCCCGGAAAAATCATCGGCCCGGGACGGTCCCATCCAGGTTCGGGACCCACGAACGCAAGGGCGCCCACGGGCGCTCACAACAAAGGAGGAGCATTCTCCACAAACCATGCAGAAGAACGGGTGCCAGAGGAACCCACATCCTGAAGATCTGCTTGCCATCGGAAAGGTGCTCAAGACCTGGGGTGTGAAAGGCTTTGTCAAGGTCTTCAGTTATGCGGAATCTCCTGAAAGCTTCAACCGCATCACGGAACTCTACGTTCAGGAGTCCGGCAAAGTCAGGGCCATCCCCATTGAGGATAACAAGGAGCAGAAGAAATTCCTCATGCTCAAGTTCAAGGGGAGGGACCGTATCGAGGAGGTGCAGGACCTGATCGGGTCCACGCTCTACATGCACAAGGAGGATCTTCCGCCTCTTGAGGACGGCGAGTACTACTGGCACCAGCTGATCGGCCTGAAGGTCCTGACGGACTGCGGAAAGGACCTCGGAACGCTTCAGGCCATCCTGAACACGGGCAGCAACGACGTCTACGTGGTTCGACAGGGGGAACAGGAGGTGTTGATCCCGGCCCTCAGGGACGTTATCCAGAAGGTGGATATCCCGTCCCGCTTGATGGTCATTCATCCCATGGAGGGGATGTTGAAGGACAATGATATTTGAGATACTCACCCTTTTCCCTGAGATGTTCGATTCCTTTTTGAACACCAGTATCCTGGGTCGTGCCATTGCACGGGGAACGGTCCAGGTGCACTGCCACAATATCCGTGACTATGCAACAGGAAAACACCGTGTGACCGACGACACCCCCTACGGCGGAGGCAGCGGCATGGTCATGAAGCCGGAACCCATTGTACGGGGGATCCAACAGTTGAAGCAGGGGGAGCCGCCCGCGCATGTGATCCTCCTGAGCCCCCAGGGCCGCCCCTTCAAGCAGAAGACCGCGGCCGAGCTTGCCGGCAGGCAGCGCCTGCTCCTGGTGTGCGGCAGGTACGAGGGCGTGGACGAACGGGTGCGGGCTCTAGGGGTGGACGAGGAGATCTCCATCGGCGACTACATCCTCACAGGCGGCGAGCCGGCCGCCATGGCCCTTGTGGATGCAACGGCCCGGCTGTTGCCCGGTGTGCTCGGCGACGAGCGGTCTCCCATGGAAGACACCTTTTCCAACGGGCTGTTAGAGTACCCCCAGTACACCCGGCCGAGGAGGTTTATGGACCTCGAGGTGCCGGATGTCCTGTTATCCGGGGACCACAAGAAGATCGAGACGTGGAGGAGGCACCAGGCACTGGAGCGGACCCTCCGCAAACGACCCGAACTGCTCGGGGAGGCGAACCTGAACGAGGAGGACCGCGTGTACCTGGATGCGCTGGAGGGATCCGGCACGGCACGGGGTTCGGAGGCAAACGAATAATCCTGGATGTTTCAAGCCATGGGAACCCTCCAGGCGATGAAAGGAAGACCCCCACAACATCCGGGGGAGGAAATGAACCTTGAGTCCGGTTTACATTGCCCTGATCCATTATCCCGTGTACAACAAGAACCGGGAAGTGGTCCGGACCTGCCTGACGCCTCTGGACCTGC
>CAZSUQ010001113.1:0-1804 GCA_964609935.1 uncultured Thermodesulfobacteriota bacterium
TTTGCATCCGCCCTGGCCACGATCACGGCCACGCTGTTGATCTGTCTCCCTTCCCAGATCACCCGCTCGATGTCCCCCCACACCTTGTCCGGAAGACCCGTTGCCTCCAGGTAGAGTTTGGCGCCCTGCCCCTCCGTGATGCTCAGGATCCGCTCTGCAGGATCCTTCTCAAAGGGGTTCACCACATGCGTGGCCCCCATCTTCATGCCGAGTTCCGCCCGCTCCTTCGAGGGCTCGGAAAGGATCACACTGGCCGCCCCTGAGCGCCTGAGGATGGCACAGGCGGCGAGCCCGATGGGACCGCCTCCCAGGATGACCACATTGTCCCCGGCCCGGATGCCGCCTCCCCGCTCGATCACTGCGTTGTAGGCCACAGAGGTGGGCTCCACCAGGCTGCCGGCCGTGAAGAGGTCCTCTCCCTTGTAGAGGCTTCGGAGCGGCTCGATGCTCCAGACGTACCTTGAATCGATCTTCACGAACTCGGCAAAGGCTCCGTCCGTGCTGAAGCCGAGCTCCTGCAGGGCTTCACAGTGATTGGGGTATCCATCTGCACAGGGACGGCACGAGGCACACCAGAACATCTCCTCTGCGGTGACCGCCTCCCCCTTCTGAAAAGGCTTGCCGGTGCGCTTGTTCAATGCCTGGCTGCCGGCTGCCTCCACCTCACCGGAAAACTCGTGCCCCAGCGTGGCCGGAAACGCGGTCAGCCCCGGGTAGAGGATGTAGCCGTCACCGTCCGCCTGAAACATGTGCACGTCGCTGCCGCAGATACCGCAGGCACGGACCCGGATCAGGACCTCTGTGGGGCCCGGCTCAGGGACCTCCTTTTCCATGACCTTGACCTCAGGGTTTCTCCAGACCTTGCTCCCGAGATAGGTCAGCTTCCCTTCAATGTCCTTTGACCCCAGCGTGAAATTCGGGCGTGGATCCCAATCAGCAAACAGGGTGACGCTCTTCATGCCTGTCCCTCCTGGTTCAACCTTGTGTTTGTCCAACCCGTATGATGAAAACAGCGCTCGGTATTGTATCATCTCCAGGCCCGGGGAATACAGTGGGCTTCGCCCTGCTCTACCCGTGGCAATCTCCGCCGGTTCGAAGATTCCATGCTTACGCCGCTCGCAATAGGATGGCTTCATACAATATTCGGGCTGGCACCTCGCAGCAATGGGTGCGCATCTATCTTAAGAAGGTGGCTTCTTGCCCTTCAAGTGAAATAGAATAAGCCCGGCATGGGACCGTCATCCGTCAACAAAGATGAGACGTGTCCTGATGCTGAAGGATTCAAACGTAGATTGTGAGGCGCTCATGATTCTTGAAAAACTGGAAAAGGATACGGTCCTCGGAGACGGGGGAACCATCTTTGAGCTGGAGCGGAGGGGTTATGTCCGTGCAGGCCCCTACACCCCTGAAGTGGTTCTGGAGCATCCCGAGGCCGTCAGGCAGCTTCAAGTGGATTTTGCCAGGGCCGGGGCAGAGGTGATCCAGGCCTGCTCCTACTATGCCCATGAAGAAAAACTGAAGCACGTGGGCATGCAGGGGGCCCTGAAGGAGATCAATGACGCTGCAACCCGCATCGCCGGGGAAGTGGCGGAAACCTATGGGTGCCTGGTGGCAGGCAACATCTGCAACACCTGGGTCTACGATCCCGGGGATCCCTCCACCCACAGGGAGACCCGCCGCCAGTTTGACCGGCAAATCGAATATCAGCTTTCCAACCGGACCGATTTCTTCATCGCTGAAACGCTGGAATATCTGGGCGAGGCAAAGATCGCCCTGGAAGCCATCAAGGCCGCCGGCCTGCCCG
>CAZSUQ010001114.1:0-1780 GCA_964609935.1 uncultured Thermodesulfobacteriota bacterium
TAACGTATAAGTTTATTAGTCAGCCTGTCAGGGGTATTCCGACAGGCTCCTAGGGGCACGGAGATCATCAACTACGGAACCGTCTATTTCCCGAGCGTCCCAGAGGAAACCCGGACCAATGCCGTGGTATCCGTCATCCCCCTTGAGGTCTGCGACGACGAGGTGGATAACGATGAGGACAGCCTGGTCGACTGTGAGGATCCCGACTGTTCCGGCCCCGGCTGTCAGGAGGTGTGCGACGACGTCATGGACAACGACGGGGACAGTTTTGCGGATTGTGCGGACACTGATTGCCCCGCCTGCCCCGAGATCTGTACGAACGGGCTGGACGACAACAGGAACGACCTGGTGGACTGCGACGATTCCGACTGTGCGACAGACGCGGCCTGCACAGAGGCAACCACGCCTGTAACAGAGACAAGCGAAGGGGGATGCGGCTGCGCCGTGTTCGGTACATCAACCGCCAATCCTCTCATCCGGTTCGTCGTTCCGGTACTGACGTACCTTCTCCCTGTTGCATTCATTGCCTTCCAACGAAGGAGGCTCAGGTCGCGATCAAAACGTTGAATACGAATATCACTGTTGTTGATGGATTCTTTGATGACCACCGGCAAGCACATTGCACTTCTTTTATAATGAGCTTTGCTCCACGCCCTTAGGGTGAAGCCTTATCCACCAACCGGTGAGCCCATGGAGCTCTGCCCTTTTGCTTGTTGGGCAACTTTGATCCATAGCTGGAGAGTCGCTGCTATTGTAGGTTCCCGCTTTATCGACTCGGCTGTTACATATTTCACAAGTCATGGACAGCGAGCAGAGATTGTCTATACCTATCAAAAACCGGAAAGGAAACGACCGCTGAATCTTAAAGGTCGGGATTAGAAATCTTTAGACAGGGAACCGCCTTCTCGCCTCAAGGAATGGTTGAGTCCAAAGGAATCCCATACCTTTTTTGTGACCCCTCCCTAACGCACGCGTCATTGTTTTTCCCTTATGTTGCTCCCCACGCAGGAAATCATAACGTATGGAATGCTTTTCCTTTTGACACCAATTCGTTCTGCTGTATTCTGTTCCTGCCGGAAACGTATCTCCCATCGATCATGAACGTGAAGCTTCGGTGATGCATCCCTCTCACGCTTGTAGAGGAAAGCTCGTTAATAAATATTTTCAGAGGTCCTTTCTCACACACAGGAACAAGGAGGGTTGAATGATCGAGCAGCTTGATATCACAACCCATAACTGCACGGTTGAAAAGGAGGGGCATATCCTTCTTGTCACGCTCAACCGGCCGGAGAAGAAGAACGCATTGACTCCGTCCATGCTCATCGGCATGTACAAGGCATGGCAACTCCTGGAAGAAGACAACGATCTGTATTGCGGTGTGCTGACAGGCAAAGGAGATACGTTCTGTGCCGGCATGGACTTGCGTGCCGGCCCGAACCCCACGGATGATGTGGAAGAAATTCAACGGATGATGCAGGACATACCGAATCTGCACTGGCAGGCGCTGTTGCGGGAGGAGCGCCCCAACAAGCCGATTCTTCTTGCCATCGAGGGGTATGCCGTGGCCGGCGGCACCGAGATCCTTCAGGGGACCGATATTCGGGTCGCCGCAGAGGACGCCGTGTTGGGCGTCACGGAGGTGGCCCGGGGACTCTTTCCCATGTGTGGCTCCTCGATTCGCTTGCGCCGGCAAATACCCTATTGCCTTGCAGCGGAGATCCTCCTGCTGGGCCGCCACATCAGTGCGCAGGAAGCCCTGAACTGGGGGTTGATCAACCGG
>CAZSUQ010001115.1:0-1780 GCA_964609935.1 uncultured Thermodesulfobacteriota bacterium
TGAGCTTGCCGACTTCACGAATTTCTCCATGGAGGCGATCCATCATCTCTGCAATCGTCTGGAAAAGATCGGTGCGGTGGAAAGGATACGAGGTGCCTTCGATGAGAGGGTCTGTTTGAAGGATCCCCTACAGGCCGAGGAACTGAGGGGTGAGGACGAGGCACCGGATATCGAGAAGGACGTGAAGGAATGGAAGGAACAGAGGGAAAACAAGATTCAGGAAGTGGAGAAAAGGTTTTCTCCGGATTACGGGAAAAAGGAGAAGGAGGATCTGTTCTCGGAACTCGAGGGAAAGATCAAGAAAGGGGGGAAGGATGAGAAGGAAAGCCCTCTGGATGCCCTGTTCAGAAAGGACCTGGGGGAGAAATCTTGATGTGTTGCGAGGTTCGTTGCACAACGAGAAAGGAAACTTGTTCGTGCTCCAGACCATCTAATCCGGATAAGGAACCGTATGGACAGGGGTGAGGTTGACCTGACCCCGGGATTTTCACTATAGTCGAACAGACGACAGCATGACAAAAAAAACGGAGGGTAAAATGAGAAAGAAAATCTCCCGGATGGTAATCCCGTTTGTAACGGCCGGTACGCTTTTTATCTTGCCCGCGGCATTCCAGACGGACCTGTCCCATGGTAAACCCCCACCTCCCGCCCAGCCCATGATGGGCTTTGCGAAGCTTCACCTCAAGAAAGCCAGGGATTTCCTTCAGAAGGCCTCGCCGAACAAAGGTGGTCACAGGGCAAAAGCCCTGCACCACGTGAACAAGGCGATGGAAGAGACACAGAAGGGAATCGATCACTGGAACAAGCAGCTGGACAAGGCGCTCCATAAGTAAGGGACGGCCCCTTTCCCATTTCGAAGGCACACGTCTCCTGGGTCTGCAAAGCTAGACCGGGGCCCAGGGAGACCTGCGCCTATTCCTTGTCGGGATAGTAGACCACGTCCTGATCGGTAATCAGCTTGTTGAATGTTTGGTAGGATTCGTGAAGGTATTCAGGGAGCTTGAACAGCCCCTGGTGAAGCTCCCGGGAGTAATACCGCAGGGAAAAACCGTTCCCTTCAGCGAGCAGGGGTCCGATATCCACCTCCTGGGGATCCCTGGCCTTGGAGGCCAGCGTGAAGCTGTAAACCTCGTGAAAGGAATGGCTCATGTAGCCGTATGGCCTCACAAAGGGGAAGATGGATGCCAGCGTGTTTCGAATCCTTGCGTGGGGCTCGATCCGCATGGGATGAAGGCTCTCGCTCTGGACCAGCACGCAACCCGATTCGGAAAGGCGCTGGGAAACAACCTGATAAAACTCCTTTGTGTAAAGCAGGGTGGAGGGGGCATTCTCCAGCGGATCCGAGAGATCGATCAGGATCACGTCAAAGGTCTCTTCCGATGTCTCCAGGTATTTACGGCCGTCCATGAATTTCAGGTCCACGCGCGGATCCTCAAAAGCCCCCTGTGACCAGCTTGCAAGGTGTTCCCTGCAGATGTTCACAAGTTCTTCGTCAATATCCACCATCACAACACGATCAGGGTTGTGCTTGAGGACCTCTCGCAGTGTTGCGCCTTCCGCCCCGCCTATGATGCAGGCCTTGCTCACCGGCCTGTGTGTGAGAAAGGCCGGATGGACCATCATCTCGTGATAGATGAACTCATCGAGTTCCGAAGACTGGGCCATGTTGTCCAGGAATAGCATTCTCCCGTATTCATGGGTGTCCACGATATCGATGTGTTGAAACCTGGAACGGGCGGACACCACGTGGCTCTTTGCCCTGTGTGAGATGATGATGTTC
>CAZSUQ010001116.1:0-1779 GCA_964609935.1 uncultured Thermodesulfobacteriota bacterium
TATCATGTTGTCTACCGGTGCGACGGTTGCCATCCTCTTCGAGAACAAAATCTGGGGGTCTCTCGATAGCGATCAACTTCAACGGCACGCCAAGACATTCTTTGGAAATGAACCGTATCATTCGCCCATTCAGGTAGCGTGGCCGGATCTGATTGACTTCTTTCAGTTACTCCCCGATCATTTGACGTCCAACCTCTTGGTCAACGACTTTCTTCAGTTTCTTACCAATCTTCCACACCTGGTACCCGCCTTTACAGGGCTGCGCAAGGAGGATCTGACCAGCCCTTCCTGGAGAACAGCCGTTCGTCTCAGCAAGCTGGCCGAGGAGTTGAAGGAGAGACACAAAGACTTATTTTTAGGTTGCCGCCGGTTGGCAGGTGGCCATGACTGGGACCTCTACACCCGTAACCAGGTTGATCTCGTCGGTAATCTCGGGTTTGGCTGCTGGGGCGATGGCAAATTCCTTCTGAAAATCGCCTGTGGAAATACCACGATCAAGGACGACAGCGTGGTCAAGGGCAGCCTTCGGCATCCAGGCCGGAGAGGCATTGACTACATTCTTCAGCGAAGCCACGACGAGGACTACCTCGACCGAATTGCGAAGGCACTGAAAGCGGTTCCAAGTGCATGGGTTATTCCGATGGCGCGACTACGACGAGCCCAGCATGAAGAATGGCATGGAATCGAAGATGGCTTTTCCGCGCTGCAATTGAGTTCAGATCCCAAACCAATGTTCGATGTCCTGAAATGTGTGCATCCTCCCGATGGTCAGGCAGCATCTCCCGCAAGGCGTGAAGTCCTGGAGAGGCTGCGCTGGAACCGAGATGTGGAAGACTATCTGCTTCCGAAGGGATCTGATCCTCGGAAGGGCTTTTACCAGTACGGAGCCCTCCTGATCAGGATCGATATGCCTGTGGAGGTACTTCAGGGAAAGAGCGCCGCACAACTGGAATGGGCTGAAAAGAATCTGGTCGCATTGCACCAGGTTCTTCGGGCACTGTCGTCTCTGGAGTAGTCCATTAACAGTACTGACGGGGAGTTGGTATTGTCGTATGACCTACCGCTCCGCCAGGAACAGGTCCCCCACGTCGCACTTCAGCTTCCGGCATAGAGTCTCCAGGGTCTTCAACGATACGTGATCCCCCTGTTCCAGCCGCGCTAAGAAGACATGGAAATCCCCAGCTTTAGGGAGCCCGTGCCCAGGATCGTCGTCCAGGTCTACCGTCGGTTCACTGGGGATCCGCTGCTCCAGGACTTCGAGCCGGGCCTTGGCAGGTGGGCGGGCAAGGGCCGCCCAGCGCACGAAACGCCGGAGCAGGGTCCGGTCCTCGGCCAGGCAGCACGCCAGCGCGTGGGTCAGCCGGTTCTCCGGTTCTTTGTATTGATCGAAGAGATTCCGCATTGATCAACCCGAACTTTGTGACTCAATGGACCTGGATGGCCTTTCGGCCATTCCTGGTCAACCTCGCTTCAGGCGCCTCAAATCCAGGGTCACGAATCCTGAGCCTCCACAATCACGACAGGGGAGGTGCTTACTGATGGACCGGTGGCCACGTCTCATGCAGAACGGGCAACTTCTGAGGACCTCATGCTTCCCGATGTGTATCTCCATGGACCCTCTGCCCATGCAAGTGGGACAGAGATAAGGAATGGCCATATCAGCAAAGGTCCTTAAGCCGTATCCTCTGCCTTTGCAGAAAGCGCAGGTTCGGATGACCCTCTTATCTTTGAGCAGCGTCACGAAAAACGAGGGTTTTGGGTAGGATTTGATGCACGATC
>CAZSUQ010001117.1:0-1774 GCA_964609935.1 uncultured Thermodesulfobacteriota bacterium
CCCTTCCTGTCCCCCTCGGTGTAGGGCTGGATGGTGTTGAAGGCGATCATCTGGTTTCTCTGGGCGTGTCCCAGGTGATTCTTGCCGTCAAAGAAGGCGCCGTTCGCCTCCAGGATCTTTTGGATGCGGAACTGGAAGCTGTTCAGGAACTCGGCTCCGCTGCCCTGAAAGTGCAGGGCACCCCTGTTGACCTCGCCGGTCACCTTCTTGAGATCCTCGAAGGAGACCACGTGTTTTTTCAGATCCTCCCGGTTGCGAATGTAACCCCAGACAAGGCTCGCCGGGGGGATGCGAATGGGTTCTTCCGGGTCAATGATGGTGTGCGGCATGACAATGGATTCTTCGCCGATCTCCAGGGGGCATTCCCGTTTTCCGTTGAGGAAGGAATTGAAGCCCACGAACACCTTCCTTCCCAGATGCGCACAGAGAACCTTGGCCCCATGGGCCGTCACGTTGTTCCCCTCCAGGTGTGAACGGATGATGTGGCAGTTCTCCTGGGCATTGGACCCTCTTCCCAGCCACGAGTTCTCCAGGTAGGCACGCTGAGCCACGATCACGTTTTCACCGATGACGCTCCTCCCCCTGACAACCGCGAACCGGCTGAGTGAACTGCCTGCGGGCACGGGCACAGGGGAGGCGGTTCCGTGTACGGTGCTGAAGACCTCTACAAAGTCCTCCTTGCGCTGTTCCACGAAGTCCATGAGGACCCCCCGAGGGGCCTCGCCCGGTTTGATCCGGATGTAGCGATCGATGACTTCCTGGGGATAACGGTAGGTGCAGTCGAACGCGTTTCCGGCCTTGACCCAGACCGTGCCCGGTTCAATGAACCGGTGAGACAGTTCACCCGCCTGAACGTAGGAGAACGTTCCGATGACACAGTCATGGAGCGAGGTGAGATCCACGGTGCTGAAGGGCCCCAGAAAGCACCCCTCCATCTGTGATCCATGGATGTTCGCGGCATGCATGGAAACGGTGTTTCGTATGTAGTAGTTCTCCGGCCGTTCCGGATCGTGGGAGGAACTGTGCACAAGGGTCTTGAGGAGGAAGCAGTTCAGGATGCGGATCGTCTCGTTTTCATAGAGCGGGATCTCCAGGCCGTCGTGGGAAAGGAGATCCCCCTTGGACTTCAACTCGTCTCCGCGAATGTCGCTCTTGTACAACACCGAGTTGTCCACAAAGCATCTTCCCAGAAAATGACTCCCTGCCAGGCTCGAGTGACGGAAGTTGAAGTGGAGAGGGTGGTGCGGGGTCACGCCGTAAAAAGCATAGAAGCGTGTGAACTTATCCTGCGGAACGAATTCGCGCACGTAAGGGCTTACGTCAAAAGAATGTTCCCGAAGGTTCACGTTCACACGGTTGGTGATGTGGCCTAAAAGGTTCTCCAGTTCGCTCATGGTCAGGATTCCTTCGGCAAAGATCTACGCAAAAACGTAGATGTTACGATGAAAGACCTTCACAGAAAAAGCATACAATATCCGGGCTAGCTCGGGAGCAGGACCGGCATACCCATGAGGGGCCAGATGAGCCAGATGAAGAGCCCCACCACGATCATGAGTAGGATGCTGGCCGGAATGCCGTAGAGAAAGAACTCCCCGGAAGTGAACTGCTTGCTTCCATAGGCGATGGCGTTCGGGGCCGCACCCACCAGGAGCAGGAAGGGCATCCCTGCAACGGTCAGGGCGGCAAACAGGATGACCTCGGGCGCCACCCCGAGGTAAGGCGCCAGCACCAGGGCCACGGGCAGCGAGATGGCGATGGCTGCCACGTTCATGAT
>CAZSUQ010001118.1:0-1769 GCA_964609935.1 uncultured Thermodesulfobacteriota bacterium
TCTCAACGAAGCTCATTCCGTGAAAGCCGTTTCATTTCTATCACAACCCTTTCCGCAAATGGCTCCGGGATGTCGAAAGACCTCGCAGCGTGTGCATACCGTCCGGGGCAAGCCGGCTTCCGGCCGTGTCGAAAAGGATGCCCGTGCACTTTGATATTTTTCATTGTTCCATATTCCTTCCAATCGATCGGATAAAAGGTTTCCGAAATCGTGTTGCGTGTCGTAGAGTGCACAGCAAGGGGAGACCATCCCATCCGGATTCACGGTGATCGAGCGATAAAGGTAAAAGCACGGCTGGTCGAACATGAACGGTTGCTTTTCCAGTTTTAGTGAATTGACTCGCCAGTATTTTGGGTTTTCGGGCATCCACGCCTCTGCGAGGGGACGGTCATGTAGCCGTCCCATCGGCAGTCCTGCAGACGCAAAGCGCAGCCGGTCTACGCCGATTTCCCTCGCCATACGCCGTGCCTTTCCAAGCTCATGCTCATTGGGGCGCATGACAAGAAACTGCCATTCGATGAAGGGGAGTCGAGAGCCAAGTTCCTTTCGACGACGAACCAGGGTCTTCAGGTTGTGGAGCACTTTATGGAAGTCTCCCCTGGGAATGTAGGCATTGTAGGTCTCCGGAGAGCTGGCGTTCAGCGAGACCACAAGATATTCAAGCCCGGAGCGGATGATCCGGTCCATATCCTCGGGGTCTGCGGTGGCGAGGGTGGAACTCAGGTTGGTGCCGATGTTGTTGGCTTGTGCGTGGACGATCATGGAATAGATGTCCGGGTTGAGCAGGGGTTCTCCCCAGTTGTGAAGCGAGACCTCGAAGGCATAAGGCTTGAAGATTTCGACCACGGCCCGAAACGTCTTCAGGTCCATCTTTTTTCGTGGCCGCTTGAGTTCATTTGTCCCGCTCGGACACAAAAGACAGCCCATAGAGCAGATGTTGCACGGATCCACGATGATCTTGTAAGGCCGTCCCTTTAGACGGATGGCCCGCCGCCTGTACTCGAGCTCCACCGTGACCAGGTTGCGGACCTTGCTTGGCGTTGCGTGCCTTGTGAAGGACCAGAGGTGACGTAAATACCGCTGGTATCCCTTGATCTGTAAGGCTCGATTTCTTAAGGAAACGAAAGCTTGAATCATGACCTTCTCAAGTTCCTCACGAGGATCAACGTCGCGGCCCTAGCCGTGAGCACGGAAAGGGTTACCATGTTCCAGGGGCTCCAAGCGTGTTTGAAGCGGTGCTTTCGGAAGAGTCGGTAGACTCCTCTGTGATAGGCGATGATCAACTTCGGATCGCTTCGGCTGGAGCTCTTGCCCTCCAGGTGAATAATGGGCGCATGGGGGTGGTAGTGGACCTTCCAACTCCGCTTCTTGATCCGGTAGCACCAGTCCACGTCTTCCCAGTACATGAAGTACTTCTCATCCAGCAGACCTGCATCATTGATGGTTTCCCTTCGGATCATGAATGCTGCACCGCTGACGGAATCCACTTCAAAGGGATGGCTGTGATCCTCGAACAGGCAGATGAGATAGCGGCGGGAGAGGGGATTGTTCGGGAACCAACGGGTCATCAGGGACTGTTTCCCGAAGAAGGAGGTCCGGAAGGTGGGAAAGGCCTTTGAGCCCGCCTGAATCGACAGATCCTCATTGAGCAGCTTGGCCCCGACCACACCCGTCTCCGGATTCTCGTCGAGAAATTCGATCATGGTGTCGATGGCGTTGGGCTGGACAAGCGTATCCGTGTTGAGGAGCAATACGTAGCGGCCCTTTGA
>CAZSUQ010001119.1:0-1767 GCA_964609935.1 uncultured Thermodesulfobacteriota bacterium
AACAGGGACCACGAACCTCAAGCCGTCCACGGAGGCAACATGGCCCCCTCCCCATTGTTGTGCAAGCGGAATATCGCTTTGGGCTTTCACCAGCCTTGCATTGACTCCCATGAGAGTCTCCGTGCGGATATAACTTTGTCGCGTCCAACTGAACCTTCCCCTGGTCAGAGCAGGGATATCAGAACGAACGAGAGGCTCCAACCCGATGTTGCAGGCTTCTGCCAGCAAGCAGGCACAGATACTGATGTGGAGATCCTCTGCGCGTGACTCGGATTCGTTGATGTGGGTGAACTCGTCCGCAAATCCTGTGAGAGAATGGATTTCGAGAAGGATCTCGGGAAGGTCAACGCGAGGAAGAAGGGATGCAACGGCTTTGCGTAGCCTTTTGCAACTCGGAGGTTCTTCGAGCTTGTCCAGCGGCGAGATCACGAGCTCATCCTTGCCTTTGACCCTTTCGATGCGAGCATCAGGATTATGAGGGAGATTTTCAGCTACTCTCCGATACGTAGCGTCGAGGATATCCGTGAGATCACCCACCTCCTCATCCGATGAAACGGACCGGCCGAGAGTGCGGCAAACCTGAACCCGGGCGGCCTCCCATTCTTCTCCTTCCAGCATGCCCTTCCGGGGATCCGCGTATCTTCCGCTTGCAGGAACAAAAACCTCTCGACGGTTCAGCATTCCCCGGAGCCTGTCCAGCAGACAGAATGTGTATGCTTTTCGATCCACGCTGCCATCCTCGGAAATAACGTAACGCTGCCACTGCGGTGTGACGATTTCCATGGGTGCACCCTCCATGAACGGATTGTCTGCATGTTCCAAAGATGTCAGAAAACCAATTGCTTTGAGAATCGGTTCAGCTGCCTGTGTTCCGGAGAATCCGATTGTTTCCAGGACATGGGGCCAGTATCTCCGGAGACTTCGATACTTCTCCTGCAGTTCAGGGTAGTAGAGGTCATCCGGAGGGCGGGTCAACTCATCCACGGTTGCCATTGCCTCCATAACTCTTTCCGGTCCCAGGCGCAGGAGAACCTTTGCGCGCACATCTTGATAGGGGCAAGCCTTCTCCAACATAAGTTCGACGGCATGACTGAGCCTACGAGCAGCATCGTCGAGATCGTTGATTTTCCGTACACGTTGCCTTTTGTTGGCCTGTTCAGCCTTGGTAAAAATGTTTTGGATGAGGAACCCGAAGATATCCAGAGCATCGTCATGAGCATTTGCTTCAAGCATGAACGCGAACGCATAGAGCGTGGACAGACGTCGATCCTCCGGCATACGCAAGATGGCTTGCGCCCGTGCGGACAACGCATGCCGGGCAAGACTTTCCACCCGGCTTGCTGGAACTTTCGGTTTTTGCAGGAAACCGATGCCGAGTTCACGAATGTCCTCTATGCGGCAGAGGGCTCTGACCAGGCCCGGCCCGCTGAGATACGTAGGCGGTTTCCGAAGTCGATCAAAGGATGTCTGGCGCGTTTCCGGCTCTATTCCCAGTAATCCTTCGAGCATTTCTCTTTGTTCGAGCGGTATGGTTTCGACAATCAATCTATGAAAACGAGTCGTTGCACGATTACGGACATTGGCGATGAGACGGGAAAGGGTTGATGCCGCCGGCAGCAGAATTTTTCGAAAAACGAGACGTTCGGTGGTCAGATCGAAAAGAACGCTCGGCCGGTCCGTGTCGAGCCATGCGCGTTCGTAGAGCCAGCGGACCAGGCGGAAATGCTCTGGTTGGTCCGTGAAGTTGCGGTAGTTGTATTTCTCTCG
>CAZSUQ010001120.1:0-1766 GCA_964609935.1 uncultured Thermodesulfobacteriota bacterium
GGGGACGGCTCCGTGAAGTAGGGAGAGGGCCCTGTTCTTTGTGTCAACGGATAGATCGTCGGGGGTTCCCCCACGTTTTGTGGCGAACAGGAGAGCATTGCGGTAGAAACAACCAAGCAGAAAACCGATGAGGGCGATCCAGGCCAAAGGGCCCCTGACAAATTCATACAGGTCCATCATTGTTTCCCCCCCCCATGCACCCGACGATCTGGTTGACGGTTCAATATAAAAGGATCCGGGAGAAAAGACAAATATTCCTGATGAAAGGTTCCCAGTATACCTTTCTCCCGACGTCGCCTGTGGGGGGGAAGGGTTTGTTCGCAGCAGAAGGCTTGATGCACGTTGCGGGTCGGGAGGTGCATGCTTGCCTGTGCCCGGGCGAACCCTTACAATACCATCGGCTATTTGAACCCGGACGCTTCTCTCACAAGGCTTGAGCCATGTCTTCTCGAACCGTCATTCCGGAATTCCTTTCCGTTGGCCATGTGACACACGACCTGGTGAACGGAACGATACGACTCGGCGGAGCGGCCCTTTACTCGGCACAGACGGCCGCGCGTCTTGGAAAGCGGACGGCTGTATTGACCTCCTACGGCAAGGATTATGTGGGAGATGAGGTCTTCAACGGGATCGCCAGGGAAGTGGTCCCCGCATCCGATACGTCCACCTTCCGAAACCTCTATGAGAAAGAGGGAAGGGTGCAGTTCCTCTATAACCAGGCAGGACTTCTGGAAACCCGGAACCTTCCACCGGCGTGGCGCATGACCGAGGTCATCTATCTCTGTCCGGTGCTCCATGAAGTCTCTATGGAAACCGGGTGGGGGGATGAGGGATCCATGATCGGTGTGGCCCCTCAAGGATGGCTGCGCAAATGGGACGCCGACGGGAGGATCGAGGCCAGGAAATGGACCGGGTTTGAACGTCTCCTTCAACGGGCGAACCTGTTGATCGTGAGCGAGAAGGATATCGAGGGGATCGAGGAACTGCTCCACGACTTTCGAAGTTGCACCTCCATGGTCATTGTCACGCATGCGGAGAAAGGGGCGGTTGTCTACACGCGCGGGAGAACGATTGCCGTAGGTGCGTATCCGGCAAAAGAGCGGGATCCCACAGGGGCCGGCGACTGTTTCGGCGCCGCCTTCCTGATCCGTTACCGCGAAACCGGCGACCTGATGGAAGCCGCCCGCTTCGCTTCCTGTGTGGGCTCCTTTGTGGTGGAGCAGGACGGGATCAAAGGCATTCCCACAAGGGAGCAGGTTTTCCAAAGGATGGACACACACACCCTTTCCATCAAAGAAGCGTAGACCCGATTCCAGGCTTCAAAGAGCCTCTCCTTTTGAAGGCATGCCGCGGGGCCTTCCGGGAATGGATCAGAGACAACCCTATTCAATTCTTACAGCGTCCTTGACAGGAAAGGTTCGTGTCAACGAACCCATGGAAAGGCACACCACCTACAGGATCGGCGGCCCGGCGGACCTCATTGTGGAGCCTGCAGGGATCGAAGACCTGAAGACCCTTCTTCGCTTTTTTCGGGAGTATGGCGTCTTTGGATTCTTCCTGGGCAGAGGCAGCAACCTCCTGGTGAGCGACGAAGGGATTCGAGGCGTGGTGGTCCACATGAACCGCTGCTGTCATGAGATCCATCGCGAAGGGAATTCCGTTCATGCCGGTGCAGGTGTAACGCTGCAGAGGTTCCTGAACCGCATGGAGGAGGAGGGGTTGGGGGGGATCGAATTCCTCACCGGGATTCCGGGCACACTCGGCGG
>CAZSUQ010001121.1:0-1761 GCA_964609935.1 uncultured Thermodesulfobacteriota bacterium
TACGCGGAGTCTGTAGGCGAGTCCCAGCTGGACGTCTTGCTTGTGATACCCGCCCCCGATGCTGAAACCCATGGAAACGTCCGAGGGCAAAGGGTCCTCCGCCATGTTCGTCGAGTAAAAGAATCCGGTATGGAGCGGGATCAGTGCTGCCTGGTCCCGATGCATATAACGGAGCCCGAAAAAGAAATTATGAAAGGATGCATTGTTCGGTTCGTCCGGTCTGTTCTTCATGTAATCGGTGACCAGGCTTGATTCCCAGTTCCCCCGGTATTCGATGAAGTAATCGTTTGGATACTCGTGAGAGTAATCAAACAGCATGTGCATGGTGGAGGAAAGGCGCAGGTTGAGGCCGATTCCGTAGGAACGGGGATATCCTGAATCGATCCTGTCCCAACCCTTCATGAAGGACGGTCTGGGTTGGCCGCGTAAAAAGGTAAGAGCGTGCACGGACCGGAACCCGAAATCGTTCAGGTCCGTGTCTGTCTCACCCACCTGTGTCGTATCCAGGGTTCCCTCAAGGCTGAGGTTTCGGTGCAGTTGCCACACGATCCCCCTTGTTCGCACACCCTCACGGGAATGGAACTGGTCAAACAGGCCGTCGGGTCCTCGCTTGACCTCCTGTCGGATGGAGTCCGGACCTTGAAGAAGCGCGACCTTCTTGTCCGTGGGAGGGTTTTCGCCCGAAGGGCTATTCTGCGGTTCGGACCCGGCATCCATGGACGCCTTTCGAATCACGTCCTGATCCTTGGCCAGTGCAAGAACATTGTGAAGCAGCCGCGCCGATTCCGCAGGATTTTCTGACGGGTCTTCGGAAGGATCGATCGCTGCGGTCGTGTCTGACCGAAGGGCAAGGCGGGAATCGTGTTCCGAGGGAGGTTCCTTGGAACGTTCCTGCTTCTTCGGAACAAGGTAGTTCTTGAAGGAGCGCCAGAGCCGATCAAGGCGTGTCAGGACTCTCCGCTCCTCCTTTTCCTTTCCCTGGCTCTCCCAGCTGAGTTCTGCATTGAGACGGTCCAGGATCTCGCTCTTCTTCTCGCCCAGGGCATCGAAAGCGGGGTCCGTCTTTTCGAACAGGTGATCCGGGTTGTAAAGCGCAAGGAAGGCATCCTTTTCCTTGCTCAGGGAAAAGGCCAGATAGGTAAGAACGATCAGAAGGAGGACAGCAGGAAGAAGGAAAAGTGCCCGTTGTCGAGACATGAAAGAAGAAGGCTTTCCACGGGGCTCTTTTTCATCTTTTTCCGGGGTCCCGGCAAGTTTTTTGTTCTGAGCCATGGCCTTGTTATAAAGTCCGTATAAATTTCATCCAATGGTAAAGGAGGAAGGCAAAAATGTCAAGGAAAATAAAGGGTTAAATGTCAACATCTCAGCCTTTCCTCTTTCTTCCCCGCCTGTTCCGTTTGGCCACCATCCCTCCAGCGTGAATAGACTGTTCGAGGGCTTCTTCGGTCTCTGCCTGCGGGTCTCCGAGAACCGTCTGGTGAAACCGATGCCACTTGATAAGCTCTTGAAAATAGGGCTTTTTCTGGAAGCGCATCGGGATCTTTTTTGTTTCAAGAAAAGCGAGGAGCCGTTGCCAGCCCGTCCATAATGATCTCAATCCCTCGCGTTCTCTTCGCGGGATACCCAGAGGAGAGCAGCATTCAATCAACAACCTGTTGGATTCATCCGGGTAACGCAAAGATTCGTCCAGGCTCGCATAGCGTTCCCCGAGCCTGTCGGCCAGCAGGGGCAGGGCCAGGGATGCCAGGCGGAGCTTGCGTG
>CAZSUQ010001122.1:0-1758 GCA_964609935.1 uncultured Thermodesulfobacteriota bacterium
ATTTGAAGGAATTGCGAGTAGCTTTTCAGCATTCCTCCCGCATAATCCAGGTTGACGACAATCCCGCCGCTGGCACCTGAACCAATGACCACAGCATCCGGGAAGTCGAATCTCATTATCATTCCTCTCAAAGGGTTTCTCTCACGAACCCCGTCGGTATATCACTAACGCCCGCAGATACCCCTCGGCATCGCGCAGCTCAGCCTGGCTCAACCTGCCCGCACAGGGCTCCTCGTCCGGTTCCTCGACCTGCTCACGCGTGTATCCGATGGGCTGCCGGTCCCCTTCGTAGCAGATGTTCCTCCAGCCCACCATGTCCCTGTTCCCGCCGTACTCCGGCGCTGCGTACATCCCTTCCACGGTATGCACGAAAACGGTGTCACGAAACCCTTTTTCGGCCTGATCGAAAAGGGTCTGCTGTTGTTCGTAGTCAAGATCCTTGAAGTTCACACTGAATCCAGCCATGGAGAGTTCGTCCAGTTCTATAATTCCCTCTCCGTAGATATCCTGCAGCCCCTTCACCGAACCGTTGAATTCCCGTTCCGGAATCCCCTGGGATCCTTCAATGTGTGTGCGCCAGGCGATCTCCTTCACGCGGGACAGCGGCAAATACACGGAAAAACCGTTTTCCCCGCCGTGGCGACCACTGTAAGGGCCGGCTGCGTAGATCCTGGGCGGGGCGACCTTGAAGGCACCGAGCAGGAAGTCGATGTAATCCACCACGCCTGCATTGACCGCTCCGGGATCCTCGTCCTCAGGGATGATAACACCGGTCACAGCCATGATGGTTTCATACTGGTGGCTGTTGAAAAACCTCCCTTCCACCAGCGAGGGAAGCTCGTCCCCACGGCTTTCCGCTTTTTTGGATGTGCCGCATCCCACGGGAATCGTGGGCATGAGAAGGACAGCCCCCCCGTAAAGGCCCACCTGAACGAGCTGTCGGCGACTGAGCCTAGGTTCCATCCAGAGTCCCCTTGTTTGATCTTCGTTTCGGTTGACGCACGCTGTTAAACCGGTGAATCGCACACCACCCAAATCAGCGCGCTCTCTTCTTTAAGGCAAACGTGATCTTTTCCTGACGGCGTCATCAACGTATTGTCTCGAATCTGTACATGTCAAGCAGAAAAACTTTTTCTCCGAATCAACATCTCTGGCCACGAAGACCAACTCCCTTCAGTGATGGAGACGGAATTTCCATCGAAAGGAACCAGTAAGAACGATGAAACGATTCCAGGCTCGGGCCGTGGACTCGCCCCATCTGCGGCAAACAGCCGGCAGTGGAGAAGAGCAGCCCTGCACCCCCTCGGTGTGTTTCCACGACGACAGCTTTATGGCACTTCCCTACAGCGTTCTGGCGGATATTTCGTAGCGGTTCAAGACGGAAATCGGATTGCCGTTTTCTGTCTACGGACTGATGCCCAACCACGTGAACGCAGACAAGTCCTAGTTTCAGACTGTGGTGGATTCCGTATGCATGGCAGGAATGTGGAATTTTGGAGAGGTCGGTTTCTTTGCCAGGTCGTGGAGAGATATGGAGGTGAGATCTAACAAATTTCGGGGCTCCAAGTTTTTCAGGTTGTTGATAGAGATCGTCAACTTCTATGATACGGGCGCAAATGTAGAAACATGAACCGAACTACATGGAACAGAGCTTCTTCCGAATCATATATTGGGCTGGAAAATCGGGACGAAGTCTCGTAGTTCTTAGCCTGGATTATGCGGGAGGAATGCTGAAAAGCTACTCGCAATTCCTTCAAA
>CAZSUQ010001123.1:0-1757 GCA_964609935.1 uncultured Thermodesulfobacteriota bacterium
CGGGGTGCATCATGCTCACCCGGGCCTCCTCTTTCCGTGCGGCCGCCTCCTCCTCCTCGGGCATCTTGGTCTCAGCGATCCTCTTGCGGAGATTTTCGATCTCCACCGCCTTTTCATCCTTCTCCCCCAGCTCTTCCTGGATCTTTCTCAACTGCTGCCGCAGGATGTGCTTGCGCTGCTCCTCGTTGATCTCGCCCGTGATCTCATCCTGGATCTTCTTCTGGATCTCCTGCTTCTGAACCTCCCGGTTCACGAAAACCATCACCTTCCGGATCCGGTCCTTGTGGCTGAGCTCCTCCAGCAGTTCGTACTGCTCTTCCACCTTGAGGGAGATGTTGGCACCAACGAAGTCGGCCAAGCGACCGGGGTCCTGGATGTTCATGGCGGTGAGCAGAAGCTGGCTGGGGAAATTGGGAACCAGTTCCGACAGTTTCTGAAAAACCTGGCGCAGTCCGGAGACCAGGGGCTCCATGTCCTGCTCCTTGGAGGGTTGCTCATCCAGACGGGAGATGGTCGCCCGGAAATAAGGGTCCAGGCTCGTGTACTCCCCGAGCTCCACCCGCGCCAGCCCCTGGACCAGAAAGCTCACCCCGCCTGTGGGGAGCTTCATCATCTTCAGGACCTTTGCCGCCGTCCCCTTTGAGAAAAGTGTTTCAGGCGTGGGGTCCTTCTCCGCATCCTGAACCTTGTTGGCCACCACACCGATCAGGCCGTCCTTGACCAGTGCGTCGTCCACGAGCTGGACGAAGTTTTCCTGTGCAACCATAAAGGGTGCAACGACCTGTGGAAACAGGACGGTGTTGGAAAGGGGAAGGATGGGAAGCTCTTCGGGCAGGACAACCTCTTCGTCTTCTCCCTTCTCTTTCGCGGGTGGCAGGATTTCGCTTTGCGGATCCATAAGGCCCCTTTTCTCGCTTGGTTGGCCGCAGCTTCTGTGTGTACGTTTGTTCCGGCTTCGTCAAGGGGGAGGAACGACCTTCGCTCTGTACAGGACTTCAGTAGGAATCTTCGTGGACGATCACAACCCGGATGGGCTTCTCGGCCTGTTTCTTCGGCATGGTGAGCTCGAGGAAGCCGTCCCGGTGCACGGCCTCCACCTTGTCCGTCTCCAGGCCCGGTGGGACGCGGAAAAGCTTTTCAAAGGGTCCGTAATCGATCTCCATCCGGTGGAAGCGCTTGATCCTCTGCTTCGATTTCCGGGCCCGCATGCCGGAAACCTTCAGGATATCCTCCTGGCACTCAACCCGGATCTCTTCCTTTGATATCCCTGCAAGATCCAAGAGAATCACCACGGATTCTTCTGTCTCCATGATGTCCGTATTCGGGGTCCAGCCCCTTGATCCCATGAATCGGTGACGGCCGTAGACGTCGTGAAAGCACGCCTGCCCCTCTTCACCCGCATTGAAATTTTCCGTGAAGTTCTTGGGGTACCGTTCCATATCGCCTCCTCGAACAACCTTTGCGGTTGGCTCTCCTTTTCCCTTCAGGAACCGCTCCACGCCCTCTTTTTCCATGAGACGGTTCGACCTACACTTTATACCTCATTATCCTTGAAGAATCGAGCAGCAGGGGAGAACTCACCGAGGAAGGGAACCGGGCATCTCCAGGGAAAAGGAGCGTGACACCAGGCAGGAAAGGGGAAAAAGACAGCCCCCCAAGCCCCAAAGCAAGCGAGTATTTCGTAGCGAGGGTGTTGAGATGGCCGGAGATACAGGCTGCACGGACCGGAGGGCGACGAATCGTACTCACCCGTACGT
>CAZSUQ010001124.1:0-1755 GCA_964609935.1 uncultured Thermodesulfobacteriota bacterium
TGTCATACGATCCGTTTTTCCTCTTAGAGATCGGTTACGGGTCGATCGAAAACCGCAAGATCCTATTGGTTATCTTGTGCATCCACTATGAATTGGCTTCTTTGTCCTACTCGATATGTGGGGTAGCCGGAGGACCTGACTATGACCAATAAAACCGTCCATGTTCTGCTCGTGCAGGGGGAACGGTCCGACACGGAGCAGATGAGCCAATCCTTTTCCTCTCACGGCGATCTGTTCCGGTTGGTCTCTGCCTCAACCCTTACAGAGGCAAGGGAAGCCCTGTCCAGTTCCAGGGCAGACCTGATCATAACGGACCTTTCCCTGCCTGATGGGAAAGGGATTGACCTGCTGACCGACGGAGAAGACAAGCCGAACCGGCCGTTGCTGCTCTTGACCCGTCCTGAGGATCACATGGAGGCGGAGGCTGCCGTGGAAATGGGTTCCCTGGACTACGTGATCAAGACCGAGTCCTCCATGGGCGACATGCCTCGTATCGCCCACCGTACCATGCGAAAGCACGGCTACATCCAAGAGATCAAGAAGAAGGAAGAGGCGCTCCGGCAAGCCGAGGCCAAACACCGGGCTATCCTGAATGCGATCCCTGACTTCATGTTTCTGTTGGCCAGGGACGGCGCGATCCTCGACTTTCAGGGCAACGGGGAAAATCTTTTCAGACTCCCCAGTGAACTGCTCGGCAAGAACTTCCAGGATGTGATGCCCATGGAGATCGCCAACCAAAGCCGGCCTTACCTCCAGAGGGCCCTGGAGAGCGATGAACTTCAGATCTTCGAGGTTTCAACGCAGGTCAGGGATGTAACGCGCTGTTACGAGACCCGCATGTCGGCAAGCGGTGACGAGAAGGTCGTGGCCATCATTCGCGACACGACCCACCGGAGACAGCACGAAGAGAAGCTGCGCCAGAACCAGTCCATGCAGGCGCTCAATTCCCTCATCCGGGGGATCACCCATGAATTCAACAACATGCTCACCACCATTATGGTTCAGGCCAACCTGATGCTCATGAAGCTCAATCACTCGGATCCTTCCTACGACAGCGCCGAGGAGATCAAGCGTATCGGAAAGCGTGCCGGCATGATGATCGACCACCTTCGTTCCTTTGGTGGAAAACCCGGCTTTTCCCCTCAGAAACTCCACCTCAACCAGATCGTCTCGCAGATGAAAAGAACCTTTCGCCTGTTTCTGGAAGAGGACACGGATCTGGCCGACAACCTCGATCCCAGACTGGGAGGCATCCTTGCAGACAAGGGGCACATCCAGCAGATCCTTTTAACGCTTGCCGCCAGTTCGAAAAACATGAAGAACGGGGTTGAAAGGTTTGCCATCCGTACCCAGAACATGGATCTGACCGGCGACGATGCCGACCGGGACGGTGAAATCAAGGCCGGCCCCTACGTCATGTTGAGTGTGAGCAATTGCGGATTCGATTCAGAGGAAAGGATCGTGAAGCAGCCACTGCAGGCCTTCTCCAGATCGCTCGGCGGGTTCGAGGGAATCGGAATGGGTTTGCCCCTGGTCCATGATCTCGTGGAAAGCAATCAGGGCCATGTTCGCGTTCACACCACCCCGGGGGGCGGCGTCATCGTCAGGATCTACCTGCCCCGGTTTGAAGAACCCGAGAAACCCCAGAAGCCCGTTTCTGCTCCTACCGCCAAGGTCACAGTAGGGAAGGAGACCATCCTGCTCGTGGAAGACGACGTGAGGGTGCTGAACTCCATCGCGAACCTTCTGGAACGC
>CAZSUQ010001125.1:0-1747 GCA_964609935.1 uncultured Thermodesulfobacteriota bacterium
GATATTCCCATGTTTGCGCAACATTTTATCAACCTGTTCAATCAGGAGTTTCGAAAAGAGGTCTTGGGGCTCCCGAAGAACCTTGAACAGAGCATCATGCTATACGACTGGCCCGGGAACATCCGTGAGCTTCGAAATGTCATGGAGCGGGCCGTTCATCTGGCCAGAGGCCCCTACCTGACAGAAGAGCTGCTCGGTATCGGAGCCTTCGCTGCCAGCCCAAGCATCACCCCGGCGAACCCCAAGAAACCCCTCCCCCTTCGAAACATGATCTCGAACTACGTTCACTCGGTGCTCGAATCCCTGGAAGGGAACAAGAGTAAGGCTGCAAATGTTCTGAGGATCTCAAGGACCAGGTTGCGAAGGATCCTGGAGGGGGGTGACTCAGGAGAAAAAAACGGTTCAAATTGATCCTTTTTTGACTCGTTTCGATCCGCTTCTTAACCCATTGTTTTTCAACCTCTTTACACCCCACCCCTTAATTTCTGGTCTGTTTCGATCCGCACCAAGCCCCTGTATCGATCAAATTCTTGTATGGCCATGTGACAACCTGAAATTCAGCATTGCTCTATATATCTCTAACATATTGAAATAGCTATTCTTATATATTTATTCACGGCATTTTGAGTAGAAATACTCATCTCTTCTTGTTTTGGTATATAGATTGCAAATTTTCTAAAGAGAAATCCGGCTAACAACCAAACATGAAGACTTCTGGAGGGCAAAATGACAAAGAAAGAGAATCTACTCCGTTCAAAAGATGTGGCACACATTCTGGACTGCAGCCCGGACGACGTCATTGAGTTGGCCAGAAGAGGAAAGCTCCGTGCAACCAAGCAGGGCCGTTTCTGGCGATTTCGTTACACGGATGTGGTGACCTACAAGAAGCGCTCTGACTTTACCGGCTGAATAAAGATCCCGGAATCCCCCACTCCGGTTGGTGTTACATCCCTCTGACCCTGTGTCTTCACAGGATCGGAGGGACTTTTTTTTGCCCTCCTCACAGGGAGGATGCCCGTGCCTCTTCCCATGCAAGGGACATCAGCAGTTCCGCGCCCACCTCGAAAAGGCTGAAACGCTCATCCGTGGTTTGCCCACGTGAATACCTGAAATAGATCTGTTGAACCACAACCGCCATCTTGTAGAGACCGAATACATAATAGAAATCCACCTTGCTCACATCCTTGCCGCTCACCTCTCCATAGCGATGGATGGCTTCCGCACGTTTCATGAAGCCGGGCACAGTGGACGGCATGGCCGTCATTGCAGCGAGATGCTCTCCTTCTTCAAACCAGAAGGAGAGCATGCATCCCAGGTCGGAGAGTGGATCTCCCAGGGTACACATGTCCCAATCAAAAACAGCCACCACCTTGGCGGGATTCCCGGGATCCAGCATCATGTTATCCAGTCGCCAGTCGTTGTGGACCAGCGTGGCATCCAGTGAAGGAGGCATCTTCTCCATCAACCATCCCTTCAGATCCTCAAAAAAAGGGATCTCCTTGGTCTTTGCCCGGTCATAACGATCCCCCCATCCTCGGATTTGCCTTTCCATATAACCCTGGGGCTTTCCGATCTTCTCAAGCCCCACCGACGCCACATCGACCTTGTGAAGCGCTGCCAGGGTATCCACGAGCACTTCGCTCAGGATGCGGTTCTGCTCGGGATCCCTTCCTGACCCGTATGCAGGGGGAACGACCTTCCTGACGACTGTGCCATCGCGCCTTTCCATGATGATGAATGGAGATCC
>CAZSUQ010001126.1:0-1743 GCA_964609935.1 uncultured Thermodesulfobacteriota bacterium
GTGAACTTCTGGAGTTTGCCATGAGTCACAGCCCCTCTCTGGAAGGGCATTTCTACATTGAGCGACGGCGGCTTTGCAAGACCGAGGTGACACTCGACCGTTTTTTCCTCTTGAGCTCGTCAAGAACACCCACCACCCCATCGGACGGGGAGGGCGTCTCTTGTTGCTCTTCCAGAAACTTCAAGAGGGCTGAACGGAGCACGTAAACCTTTCGCCCGATTGCGGTTCTTGGGATGGGGAACTTGCCCAAAAGGCGCTTTGCGGCTCGCTCGTTTTTCAAGCGCAGGGCCTTGGCAAGGTCCTCAAGAGAGAGGATTTCCGGAAGCTGGAGAGTGCCTGCCTTCATTTCAATCGCTCTGCTCATCTCTCCCAGGTGCTATCTCTTGGGCCATAGCCCCATGGTCAGGGGAGGGCTGGTGCTCTGCCCATATTCGTCGGAACAGGCTCCTGGCAGTCTCCTCGTATGCCTGGAGCGTCGATTCTAGATCCACGGGATTCTGGTCATGGAAGGCGGCGTCGACCTTATCTTGGAGCCTGATCCAGTCAACGGAATCCAAGGAGATCCCTGATTTCTCTATTATCCTTGCTGGAGGATACTCGTTTCCTATCCGGTCTATGGTGGTCTGGATGAGGGCCAGGGCCTCATGTTGCCAAGGGGAAAGGCCGGGTATGGCTTCAGGGAACTCAATAGCTTGTTCGGGAGGCTTGTGCTCCTTCAGGGCCTTGCGTGCGATTTCAAGGTAGCTGGCCATTTTTTTCTGTTCCATTGGTTACGAATTAAACGAAAGAGACGAAATAAGGGGGTGTCCACAGGCCAATCAGGGGGCTTCTTTCGTCAAATTCGTTTCTTTCGTAGCTCTGTTCACGTAGAACCACCTGGTCGCTGATCGCCCTTTCGATTCCTCGGTCACGGATTTCACAAGTCCCTCATCCAATAGCGTCTGGAGTGCCCTACTGATCTCTGACGCGCTCCTGTTCCTCTTGAAGAGGTGCGAGATGTCGGTCTGGGTCATGCCTCCGGGAGCGGCCTTCAGGGCTGTGAGGATCGTATCCGCGTCAGGATCACCCAGTGCATCACCAAAGATATACTCAGCCGATCTCTCGCAGTATTCCCAAAAGGCAAGGGCCGCTAGGAGATGGTCAGCTCGGATGTGTCCGGAACAATCCAGAAGGGCGTAGATGGTGGCCAGACGCATGACCTGAGCCTCTGCTCGGGAAGTGACGGCTCCCAGAAGCCCGGCTTTCCCCTCGCTGAGATCGGGGTAAACGGCCCTCCAGATTTCTCGAGCTTCACTATCCCGACGCATTTCTTCTGCATTTCTGGAAAATTCAACCGACTGCATAAGCTTGTCGGTTAGTCCCCGGATATGGTCATCATCGAGGTTCCCACCTTCAGGCAAGCACTTTGATCTCCGGACGCAAATCCACAAGAATCGGTTCGCAAATCCGTTCCCGGCCTCGGTCTCCGTTAGGTATCGCCGGAGTTCTCCCTCCGTGATATGTCCTATGATACCGATGTGTGCATTCGTGGCCTTGGCGGGCGAGTTTTTGGTCAGGCTCTGGAGATGTCCCGTATCCCACCCTTCTCGAATGACCGGTGACAGGGTGTTTCCTTCTCGCGATATGACCTTGAGTACGGTGGCGAATTCAGATTGGTAGGCAACAAGGCGCTTGTCCTTGATTCCTGGATCGTAACTACTCACCCCTCTCAGTATAAATTTTCCCTGAAAGGGCCAACTGAAT
>CAZSUQ010001127.1:0-1741 GCA_964609935.1 uncultured Thermodesulfobacteriota bacterium
GTGTGCTCAAGGAGCGCGTTCTTTCCAATCCCCTGTACCGGAACCTGCTGCTTTCCGAGGATGGCCGCTTCACCGCCATGGTGATCAAGACCAGGAGCTATTCTTCTGAAGGCGATTTCACGGATGCCCTGGAAGGGTTCGAGGATCTCGAGGGAGACGGGGACGATGCGTCCTCAACCGGGCGGGCGGAGAAGCCGGGGTATCTCACGGACAGGGAAAATAGCGAGGTGGTCAACGCGGTCAAAGAGGCCATCGCCTGCCATCGCGCCCCTGATTTCCGGATCACCCTGGCCGGCTCGCCCGTTCTCACCGATGATTTCAAGCGCTCCATGATCCGGGACGCCCGCATGTTCATCATCGCATCCGTGGTGACCGTGGCCGCCATCCTGTTCCTGCTGTTCCGAAGGCTTTCCGGCGTCCTTCTTCCCATGATCACGGTCATCCTGGCCCTGATCTCAACGGTGGGCCTCATGGGGCACTTCGGCGTGGCGCTGAAGATGCCCAGCAACGTGCTCCCCTCCTTCATGATCGCGGTGGGCGTGAGTGACTCGGTCCACATCCTGGCCATCTTCTTTCGGAGGATGGCTCTCGGAGACGACAAGAAGCGTGCCCTTGCCTATGCCCTGGGCCACTCCGGCCTGGCCGTTGTCCTGACAAGCCTGACCACCGCCGCCGGCCTCTTTTCATTTTCCATGGCAGAGGTGGCCCCCATTGCGGAACTGGGCATCTTTGCGGGCGTGGGCTCCATCCTTGCGATGATCTACACCATTTTCCTGCTGCCTTCCCTGCTGGCCCTCATCCCCATACGTGTGAAGAAAGAGGCGGGTGAAAAACAGAAACAGGGGACCGTCTTGGATCGGTTCCTGACGTTCATGGGCAACCTTTCCCTCGGGCACCCTGTGAAGGTGATCGTCCTTTCGGCCGTCCTGGTTGCCGTCGCCCTGATCGCCGCGTTGCAAAGCGAGTTCACGCACAACGCGATCAAGTGGCTGCCCGAGGACAAGGGGGTGCGGGTTGCCACAGAATCGATCGACAAGAACCTCAAGGGGTCCACGGTCCTGGAGGTGATTGTGGACACCGGGGAGGAGAACGGCCTGTACGCACCCGAGCAGCTGAATCGACTGGAGGAGATGAAGCACTACTGCGAATCCTATACGCACCCCGATCTTTCCATCGGAAAAGCCATAGCGGTGACGGATATCCTGAAGGAGATCCATCAGGCCCTTCATGAAAATCGGCCGGAATACTATGCCATCCCGCAGGACCCCACCTTGATCCCCCAGGAGTTTCTCCTGTTCGAGAACAGCGGTTCGGACGACCTGGAGGATTTCGTGGACAGCTCGTTCAGCAAGGCGCGCTTCACCTTGAAGGTGCCTTGGAGAGACGCTGTGGTGTACGCGAATTTCATCGAGAGGATCGAGAAGGTGTTCCGGGAGAAGTTTGCCGGTCAGGCCAGCATCACGGTGACGGGCATGATGTGCATCCTGGGGCGGACCTTCACGGCAGCCATACACAGCATGGCGGAGAGCTATGCCATCGCGTGTGTCGTCATCACCCTTCTCATGATCCTGCTCATCGGGAACCTGAAGGTGGGACTGGTGAGCATGTTTCCCAACCTGTCGCCCATTGTGATCGCCCTGGGCATCATCGGGGTCACCGACATCCCCCTGGACATGTTCACCATGATGATCGGGAGCATCGCCATCGGACTGGCCGTGGACGACACGATCCACTTCATGCA
>CAZSUQ010001128.1:0-1741 GCA_964609935.1 uncultured Thermodesulfobacteriota bacterium
CCTCCTGGAACGACTTGAAGCTTTCAGGGGCTCCCTTGAACATTGCCTCCCAGCGAGCCTCCCTGGGCAGTTGCGTTCCCGGCGACGGGGTTCTCGGAACCGGTTCCTGAGGCTTGCATCCCGTCAGGAAGGCCCCAGGAAAGAGCCAGAGAGCGAAACAGAGGAGACAAAGGATCAGCCTGGCGCCCCCGGGAGTTGTCCCTTTACCATAACGATTCGATTCGCATCCTTTCCACATAAAATTCGTTCCTTTCCACCATCAAACAGAGCACAGGAGTTTCTCAAGGTTTATACCGTTGGCTGTTATTCTAATGCAGCGGCTCTTTCCAATTCAATCCCCGAGCCCGGCACGATAACCTCGGACCTGCTTAAGGACCCGTAGAAACAGATCGTATCGTTGCCTGCCGACCCGCATTGACACGCTTTTTCTCCCAACGTTATGATGAATTGTTTGTGGCTGGGAAGGATTTTTTCTTTCAATGGAGGTGGCTTTTGAAGATCGATGCGAAAACGCGCCTCTGTGCCGTTATCGGGGACCCGGTGGAGCACTCGCTCTCCCCTCTTCTTCACAACGAGGCCTTCAAGGAAAGGCGTTGCAACATCTGTTACACCGCCTTCGGTGTGAAGGATCTTCCGGGAGCCGTGGCTGGTGTACGCGCCCTGAATCTGCTTGGCCTGAGTGTCACCATCCCGCACAAGGTGTCCATCCTCCCCTTGCTCGATGAAGTGGACGAGACGGCAAGAAGGATCGGATCGGTGAACACGGTCCTCAACAAGGACGGGACCCTGATCGGTTACAACAGCGACGGCATGGGTGCCTTGAGAGCCCTTCGAGAAGCCGGCATCGATCCGAGGAACAGCTGCATCGTGATCCTCGGTTCCGGCGGAGCGGCCCGTGCCATTGCTTTCACGCTTGGGAAAGAGGCTTCCCTGAGGGAACTCGTTCTGCTTGGAATCGACATGGACGAGTGTACTTCCCTCGGTGAAGAGTTGCGCAGTGCGTTTGCTTTCCCCGTTCGCTGGGACTCCCTTTCCGGCGATACACGTACCCAAACGATCCGCGAAGCGGACGGGATCATTCACTGCACGCCCGTGGGCATGAGCCCGAACAGCGGGGAGAGCCTTCTCGAAGGGAAGGAGCTTCGTCCGAATCAGTTCGTCTTTGATATCGTCTACAATCCCTTGAAAACAAAGCTCCTCGGGGACGCCGAGGCCGCAGGGTGCACCGTGATCCCAGGGGTGGAGATGTTTCTCCATCAGGCGGTTTTCCAGTTCGAGCTCTGGACAGGGGAAGCCGCACCCGTGGAAACCATGCGGAACATCGTTCTGGGGGCACTTGCATGAACATCGTGTTGATCGGTTACAGGGGCACGGGAAAATCCACTGTGGCCGGACACCTCTCATCCCTCCTTCAGCGCCCGTGTGTTTGCCTTGATGAGGAGATCCAAAAACGGGCGGGGAAGTCCATCCCGAAAATCGTTTCCGAACACGGCTGGGATCACTTCCGGGATCTTGAATCCGAGGTTGTGGCGGATGTTGCCGAACAGGATGACCGGATCATCGATGCGGGCGGCGGTGTGATCCTGAGGGAAGAAAATGTCCGACGGCTTCGCGGGAACGGCTACCTGATCTG
Organism: uncultured Thermodesulfobacteriota bacterium; assembly: GCA_964609935.1. Lineage (GTDB taxonomy): Bacteria > Desulfobacterota > DSWW01 > DSWW01 > DSWW01 > CAYTRL01. Next base: position 1,634 of record CAZSUQ010001128.1, read on the forward strand.
GCTCACCGCACCGCCGTCGATTCTCATCCATCGAATCAAAGACGATACGCAGCGCCCCGCCCTGAAACAGGGGAAAACCTTTCTCGAGGAGGTGGAAGTGGTCCTAAA
>CAZSUQ010001129.1:0-1739 GCA_964609935.1 uncultured Thermodesulfobacteriota bacterium
CCGGTTCTCCGCACAAAACGACTTCCCATAAAGATCCACACCATCGCAAAGGAGAATGAGGAGTTTGTTCTCCTCCCCCGCGGGAAAGTCGCTCAGCGCGCGCTTCAGGTTTGTTTCCAGGGGCGCTTTTCCCTTTGGATTGATGGCCTTGAGTTCCGAGGAAAATTGGAGCCTGTTGTCCTTTCCAAGGGGAACCCTCAGCCCTGGATCCGATTTTCCTGTCACAGGCCCGGGAGGAGGAAACACCCGGAGTCCCAGGGCCACCTCAGGGGGGAGATCCTTGCTCAGCTTGCTGAGGGCTTCCCCCACCAGGAGAATCTTCGGCTTGCCCCGAACCGGCGCCCACATGCTTCCGGACCTGTCCACGAAGAATTCGATCTGCAGGTCGCAGTGTCCCGGTTCGGTTCTGGCCAGCATGCTCAGAACGAGCGTCAGCAGCAAAACGACGGATCGTACTCTTTTTTGGCGGAATCCCTTCGGCTTTTTGTTCATCCCTGTTCCCCTATAGCATCAAGCCTTTTTATAGAGGAGTAGCCCGAAAAGCATGAACAGGAAGCTGCAGCTGTTCAATTTCAGCTTGAAACCAATGGAAAAGGAGATGATCCACAGGTCGATGTTCAGGGGAGGGTCCAGTCCCATGGAAAGGCTTTTGGCAAGGATGTCGTGCAGGGAGCCTTCAGGGAGGATCGCTCCCAGGAAGATACCCACAAGGTTCCCAAGAACGCCTGAAATGACCAGGACCAGGATCGCAACGCGGAAATGTCTCTTCTTCTCTTCACGTATCAGCATAACGTTTTTTGGAACCTCCACTTTGAAAGAGTACGAAAGGACTTGATTTCAAAAATGGAAGTAACCTCTCCAATATGAGCCACACATCATTATCCGCAAAAAGTTTTTTCGAATCGACACTAAACTGATACCACACTGAAAAGCATTTTTAAAGTCGATTCTAAAAAATGTTTTTGTGTGTGCGAATCCCTCCTGAAGGCAGGGCAATCGATTTTAAAGAAGAAAAATTTTCACTCAGAGGGGCCAGGGGGGTTGACTTTTTAACGCAACGCGTTATAATTCCCTGGTAACGGCGATCAGCATCCTTTAAGGATCGGGTATTTTTCTTTAGAAAAACTGTAACTAATTGTAAAACAAGACAAAAGGAGGACAGGAAAATGTCGGAAACAGAATTCAAGAGTGTGAAGGAAAGCATTTCAGAGATGTTCAAGGAAGGGCTGCAAGGCTCGAAACGGTCCCTGGACTGGGTCGAGGCTGAAGGGGAAAGGGTTCTCAAGCAGTTCTCGGACTTTACAGAGAAATACATACCCGAGACCCAGAAAAAGTCCCTGGAAGACCTGACCCAGGATGTGAGGAAGCTCTTTGAGCAGGTCAACCAGACCATCGAGGAGAACACTGGAAAGGTCATCGAGAAACTCAACATCCCCACAAAAGAGGACCTGGATGAGTACAACAAGAAGGTTCGCGCCCTGATCGACGAGAACGTGAAGGCAAGGCTGGAGAAGCTGAAGGTTCCCACAGGGAAGGATTTCGACTCCATGGGCAAGCAGTTGCGTGTCAACCTCGATGAGCAGCTGAAGAAGGGTCTCGGCCGCCTGAACATCGCCACGAAGAAGGAAGTGGAAACCGTGGCCAGCGATATCAAGAAGCTTCGCAAGGATGTGAACGCGCTTCTCAAACCAAAGGCTGCCCCGAAAAAGAAGGCAGCACCCAAGAAGGCAGCGCCCAAG
>CAZSUQ010001130.1:0-1739 GCA_964609935.1 uncultured Thermodesulfobacteriota bacterium
GCCCCCCCGTGTTTCGGTCATCGTTCCGGCACGGAACGAAGAGGCGAACATCCGATCCTGCCTGGAAAGCCTCCTTGAACAGGACTACCCCGACTTTGAAATCATCGTGGTGGACGACCGTTCCTCAGACAGCACCGGGGCCCTCGTAAGGCAGTTTTCTGAAAAGGACCCACGCGTCAAGCTGGTGGAAGGTGAAAAGTTGAAGGAGGGCTGGCTTGGCAAGTCCCACGCCATCCATCAGGGTGTGAGCAAAGCAAAAGGAGACTGGCTTCTCTTTGTGGATGCAGATACATGGCATCATCCCAGGGGCCTGTCCTCCGCCATGGGTCATGTCCTCAGGGAAAAGGTGGACATGCTCTCCCTGTACCCGCATTTTATCTGCAAGACCTTTTGGGAAAAGGTGATTCAGCCCGCCGTGGGCCGCATGATCCTGATTGCCGGACCCATGCAGTTCGTGAACAGCAGAAAGCGGATCTCTCGCATCTTTTTCATGGCCATCGGGCAGTTCATCCTGATCCGGAGAGAGGTTTACGAGGAGGTGGGGGGGCATTCGGCCATCCGGAATCATGTCACCGAGGATGTGGAACTGGCCAAGGAGGTCAAGAAATCCGGTTATGTACTCAACTTTCTCTACGGGATCGATGTGCTCCGCACGAGGATGTACACCACCTTCTCCGAACTCTGGAAGGGGTGGTCGCGATCCTTTTATCCTGCCATGGGCAACAACGTAGCTCTTGCCCTATTCGAGACCATCCTTCTGTTCCTGTTCGGGACCCTTCCGTATCTCAATCTCCCGGTGACAGCCCTTCTGATCCTGTTGGGCGCTTCGTCCGAGACGGTGTGGCAACTCTTCTATCTGGGCATCCTTCAGTATACGATTCTATTCCTGGCCACCTACGTGGTGCGAAAAAAGCTCCGGGAGTATCCCAATTACTTTTTCACCTGCCCTGTGGGCGGCCTCATGGTCCAGTGGATTTCCCTGCACTCCCTCTACACCCACGCATTGAAGAAGAAGGTCCTCTGGAAGGATAGGAACCTGCACCGGTAATCCCCTCCTTCACTTCCTGAACATCACGAGCGATACCGTCCCACGAGATCATTCCACCGTATCTGGATGAGTTCCCCGGCCATTTTGAGGCTGTCGCGGCCCAGACGTAAAGAAGTCGAGGGACCGTAATGAGCATGAACCGGGTGCTCCTGGATTTTCAGTCCGTTCTTTTGGGCCAGGAAGAGGATTTCCACATCAAAGCCGAACCCTTCGATCTTTGATCGTTCGAACAACATGGTCGCCGGTTCACGTCGTAAAACCTTGAAACCGCATTGTGTGTCTTGGAGCCCTTTAACGGTTAATGCTCTTGCCAGGAGGTTGAAAACCTTTCCGGCCGCTCTTCGAAGGAGGGGGACGTTGTGAACGTAGGACCCTTCGATCCACCGCGATCCGATAACGAGTTCACAATGATTCTCCGCAAGGGAGAGAAAGCCCTCTACCTGTTCAATGGACATGGTCTGGTCTGCATCGGAAAACAGAAGGATCTCTCCCTTTGCTTTCATCACGCCTGCTTTGACGGCCCCCCCTTTTCCACGATGATCCTTCTCAAGAAGCGTTATCCGGCGGGAGGGATGTCTGGAGATAAAATCTCGAACCTCTTCCCGGGTGCGATCAGCACTCCCATCATCCACGGCAATGATCTCCCAGGCGTAGGGCTGCTCTTTCATGTAGCCTACAATCTTTTCCAGGT
>CAZSUQ010001131.1:0-1738 GCA_964609935.1 uncultured Thermodesulfobacteriota bacterium
TTTCAAGCCGGGTTCGTTCTCGTTGAGCTTGATGATCTCCTTCAGATTTCTCATTTTGAGTTGAACGGGCACCCTCATGGAAAAGTCCACGAGATCGTTGTCCAGGAAAGGAACCCGGGATTCAAGACTGTGCGCCATGCTGAGCTTGTCTTCCACCACGAGCAATCCGTGCAAAAACGTTTTCGCCTCGAAATACAGGGAATGATTGATGTAGTCCTCCGGACTCGTCAATCGATCGGCGTGAGACTGAAAGACATTCCTGAAAATGTCCCTTGTCCATACATGCTTTACATGATCCCAGACCGGTTTGAACACCTCCTGGATGGAACGGTTGGGAATGAGGCGTTGCCAGTAGACGTAATATTTATCAATGTAATCCTCGAAATCATCATTGACCACGGCACGGTAATACCGCCAGGGATACCCGCCGAATAGCTCGTCTCCCCCTGTGCCGGCCAACACGACCTTCAGGAATTTCGATGCCAGCTGCGACACATAGAAATTGGGATAGCTCTGCCCCACACGGGGTTCCTCCAGGTGCCAGGCCAGCCTCGGCAGTATTCGTTCCATGTCCCCGGATTTCAGAACCATTTCGTAGTGCTCGGTTTTGAAAACATAGGACATGAATTCCGCCTTTTCCCTCTCGTCGAAATTCACTTCCAGGCCGGAAACGGAATGTAGATCGAATCCGCATGTGAAGGTCTTGATGTATGGCAGTTGTGTGGCGGCAACGGCCGTGATAGATCCCGAGTCCATTCCCCCGCTCAGGTAGGACCCAACCTCCACGTCACTCACGAGTTGTCGTGTCACCGCCTGGCGGAAGAGGCGGTCCAACTCTTCGACATACTCCCCCTCAGAGGCGTGCTCTTCCGATTCCCGAAAGTCGAAATCCCAGTACCGGACCGGCTCCAGGCGAATCTCTTCCATGGACAGAGACACGCGCGCCCGGCAACCGGGCGGAAAGGTCTTGATGTGTTTCAGCAGCGTTCTATCTGTGAAGATATTCTGGAAAGTGAAGTATTCGAGCAGGGCTTCGTAATCGATTTCAGGCTGTATCTCCGGATGCGCGAGGATCGCCTTCTGTTCCGAGGCAAAAACGAAATGGTTTCCATGGAGATAATAGTAAAGCGGCTTGATCCCGTAGCGGTCCCTGGCGAGAAAGATCTCCCGCCGCTTTTTGTCATAAACGGCAAAGGCGAACATGCCGTTGAAACGATCCACACACTGGTCACCCCACTCCGCATAGGCATGAAGGACGACCTCGGTGTCGGTCTGGGAACGAAAGGGATATCCCAGGGCCTCCAGTTCGAGTCTCAGGTTCTGAAAATTGTAGATCTCGCCGTTGTACGTGATGACCAGGTCGCCGGACGGGTTCATCATGGGTTGATGGCCTGCCGGTGACAGGTCGATGATGGAGAGACGGCGATGCCCGAGAGCCACCGCACCGTCCACGTAACAGCCTTCCCCGTCAGGTCCACGGTGAGCGATTATGTCGGGCATCTTCGTGAGCAGGACAGGGGAAACGGTTATCCCGTTGAGATTGTAAACACCCACGATTCCGCACATGACGTTTACCCCGATTCCTCAAAGGATCGCTTCAGTTCTTTGACCACCTTCTCCTGCTCCTGGTCCGTCATCTGCGGATAGAGGGGCAGCGCAAGGGACAATCGGTCCGCCAGGCAGGCGTTGGGGAAATCATGAGGGTCAAGAGGGTACTTTTTGGCGTAGTAATCAACGG
>CAZSUQ010001132.1:0-1736 GCA_964609935.1 uncultured Thermodesulfobacteriota bacterium
CAGACGAACCCCGTATGCCCGTCCGTCCTGGATGAGGATTTCGTCCACGAGGCGTCGGTAGAGCATCTGGCCGCCGTGATTCTCAATGGCCTTTTCCAGCTTGTTGGAGAGCATCTGCGGGGAACCGGCCGGATAGTAGACGCCTCCGTCATGATTGTCGCAGAACAGGGCGCCGGAGAGGAGGGCCGGGGTCTCCCTTGCATCACAGTTGCAGTACGTACAGGTGAGCATGTTGAAAAAGGCCCGAACCTCGGGGTCCGTAATGAATCTCTTGACGATGCTCTCCGTGTTCTTGAACATCAGGGGCAGGACCCGGAGGGTGCCGAGCGGGTTCTTCAGGAAGTTCCTGACGCTCTGCCAGGCCGGCATCTCAGTCGGGGGGATAACGAGTTCACTTTTCAGGGTAAGGGTTTCATACAGCTTGTAGAAATGATCATAGAGGGCGCGCAATTCATTCTTCTGCTTGGGGAACAAGGCCGCAAGCTCCCCGAAGTACCGCTCGAAGTCTCGCCAGAAGGTGAGCTTCCTGTCCTGGATGATCATGGTGTAAAGACATTCGTGGGGGATGATGTCGATCTCTTCCTCGAGCTCGTTCATCACAAAACGGTGGGGATTGAAGCCCTGTTCTCCGAAACCGAACATCATGGCAACGGCTACGTCAAACGTGAAGTCCCGGCGCCGCATGGTTGTGCAGGCCCCGCCGGGCAGGTAATGCTGCTCGATCACGAGGGTCCGGAGACCGCGTTTGGAAAGGAGGGCGGCAGCGGTCAGCCCGCCGATCCCCGCGCCCACCACCACCACGTCGTAGCGATCCCGGATGAGACAATCGTTCAGAATCCGCAAGGCCAGGGTCCTCGGAGAGACTGTTCAGGAAGAGAAATTAATTACTAAAATCAAAAAATACTATTTTCGAAATAATAAAGTCAACAAAAAAGATGGGACGAATTCTCCTTGACACACAGCGGCATCGTTGATAGAAAGAATGTAGTACGAAATTAGTATAATACGATATTTGAAATGATGTCATTGCGCCGATGGGAGCGGGATCCTTCCTGCATGATGCAGGTTAGGGTTGGTGGCGAACGAGTCATTCATTAGGAGGTCGCATGCTGAAATACGACGTGCTGGTTGTGGGTTCGGGGCCGGCCGGATCCGCTGCTGCCAGGAAGTGCGTGGAGAAAGGGCTCAAGACCCTGTTGATCGAGAGGCGCAAGCTTCCGCGACGAAAGGCCTGCTCCGGGATCATCGACAACCTTGCCCATAACTACGTGCTCGAGAACTTCGGTCCCATCCCTGAGAAGGTCTTCAGTCGGCCGAACGTGTCCCGTGGGATGGCTTTTTACTTCCCATCGGTGGGCATGATCTTCACCGAAGTGGACTGTTACATGCCCTATGTGTGGCGGGACAGATTCGACCACTTCCTGGCCAAGAAGTCCGGGGCCAAGCTTCAGGACGAGACCCGCTTCCTCCGCCTCGAACAGAAAGCAGACCACGTGGAGGCCGTTCTTCTGCAGAAGAAAAAGGAAGTTCGGGTCCAGGCCCGCTATCTGATCGGGGCAGACGGGGGCTACTCCCGCGTGATCCTGAGCTTTGCCCCGGAGGTCTACAAGGGGCTGCCCTTTGCGTTTGCATGTCAGAAGTACTACGAGGGCGAAGTGGAGGCCAGCGATCGGCACCTGTACTGGTTCCTGGAAACGAACATGGGGCCCTTCCCATGGCTCAACAAAAAAGACGAC
>CAZSUQ010001133.1:0-1733 GCA_964609935.1 uncultured Thermodesulfobacteriota bacterium
GTAAGAAGTGTTCAACTCGGACAGCGAGGAAGAATCATGAGCGACCGCGTGGAAACGGACCCTGAGGCTCCGGAGGCAGGAGGAAGAGGGCCGGAACCTGCCGGGGCGGAAACCCGGCATCCTCTGCCCGAACCGGGAATCGAAGCCTTCAGCCGGATGGAGGTGCGCGCCGGGATCTTTGTGCTGGTTGCCACGGTCATCCTCGGGTTTTTCTACTTTTTCGGCAAGGAGGTGACCACCCTGTTCCAGCCCCACAAGAACATCGTGTCTTATTTTAACGATATCAGCGGCCTGGAAGAGGGTGCGGCCGTGCGCTACGCGCGGCTTACCGGGGGAAAGGTCACCGACAACCGCATCGGGGGAGGGCAGGAACACAAGATCGAGGTGGATCTCAGCGTGCTGTCGTACGTGCCCCTGCGGGAAGGGACCGTTGCATCCATCCGGGCCACGGAACTGGTGATCGGCAAGTATGTGGACCTGAGCGGCGGGGATCCGGACGCGCCGCCGCTGCCCGACGACGCAGTGGTCCCCGGGTCGCAGGAGCCCACCCTGGACGAGGTGCTCAACTCCGCGGGCCGGATCATCCTGAACCTCCGGGAGATCGTGGACCAGGTGAGCCTGATCTTCAAGGAACAGAACGTGGAATCTCTCATGGCCAACCTGAACCGGATGACGGAGCTGGCGGCCGGGGAGGGCGACAGCATCATGGTGAACCTGCGGGACACCATGCAACGGCTCAACGAGGCCGGGGTTGTGGAGGAACTCATCGATATCACGAACACGATCTCCGAGAACAAGGACAAGATCGTGAGCCTGGTAGAGCAGGCGAACCGGCTGGCCATCGACACCAACAGCATGCTGCTCGGCCAGGAAAAGCAGATCTCCTCGCTCCTGGATGACCTGAGTAAACTATCCGGAGCCTTTGCCGACGATGCCGTGCCCCTGGCCAGGAACCTGACCGCCCTGGCGGGCAGAACTTCCTCTGTCTCGGAAGATCTCCCGGGCCTGATCCAGGACACGGAAACGATTCTGGGAAAGCTGGACCGCACCCTCACGTCTCTGAACAAGATCCTGGCCAGGACCGAGAACATCACGGAAAACGACATACGCCAGTTCGTCCAGCACGAGGGGATGCGGATCTACTTCTCCGAGCGGAAGGCCCCGAAACTCAAGCCCGAGCCGGAGGAGGCGGGAACAGGGGAATGAGGGTTACCGTGTCATCTTGACCGCACGTAAGCCCCCGTGATATAAAAATAAGTCACCATTTTGCCGGCGTAGCTCAGAGGTAGAGCAGCTGATTCGTAATCAGCAGGTCGACGGTTCAATTCCGCCCGCCGGCTCCAATAAAATCAAGGGGTTACGCCAATCGGTGTAACCCTTTTTTACTGGAATTGCTAACCTATAGCTAACCTGGTGCGTGATTTTCAGTGATCTTCTGTTAACTCTCATACCCCGCGTAATCTGATATTTGTTTCGATCCTGTGAAACTGAATACCTGTTCAATCCCACTCCAAGACAGTTTCTCTCAACCCGCATAGATCTTCACTCCCGCTCCCTCCCTCCGATACTCCTCCACATCCTTGACCCGGAACTCCCAACGACTCCCCTTCTTTTTCCCCTTCAATTTTCCTTTCTTCGCCAGATGAGCGACTTCATCAGGACTGCAGTCCAGGATGTATTGTTACCAACGGCTAAAGCTGAACCCACCTCCACGAATAAGTGAACCCGCCCAG
>CAZSUQ010001134.1:0-1729 GCA_964609935.1 uncultured Thermodesulfobacteriota bacterium
GCAAGGCCACCCCTATGGGTGATATATGCAAAAAGACGAGACATTATTTCAGGCCTCCTTTTGCTTTCAGCATTTCAATCAGCTTTGCAACAATCTCTTCCGTGTCTCCTTCCAGCATCTCCGCACCTTCGCCGAGTTCTGGCACATAATAATCGATTCTCTTTACCCCGGCCGCACCTTCACCCACTGAATCCCCGGAAAGACCAAGATCCGATGCGCCCTGAATCGGAATCTCCACAGAAGACACCTTCCTGATTCCGCGAATGGTTACGTAACGAGGTTCGTTGATCCCGGTCTGAATCGACAGAACGCAAGGAAGATCGATCTCGTTCATCTCCTGATTGCCACCCTCGATTTCACGGCCCACCTTGAGCTTCCTTTCATCCACGACTTCCACGCTGTTCACAAGAGATGCGTAAGGGTAATCCAGCATGGCGGCAAGCATCCCGCCTACCTGGGCCGCACCTGTGTCCGACTGGGCACCGGTCATGATCAGGTCATAATTCCCCTTTTCCACGGCTGCCTTTAACAGGGTGGCAATCCCCTTTCCGTCAGAGCCTTCAAAGGCTTCGTCCATGAGAAGAAGCGCATGCTCGGCACCCATGACCATTTCCCTTCTCAGCACCTCCTCGGATTCATCATCTCCCACGCTGACAACGGTAACGCTGCCTCCGTGTTCGTCCACCAGTTGAACGGCTTCTTCAACGGCGTAATTGTCCCACTCATTCACCGAATAGACGAGATCGTCACGCTCAATATCACTGCCATCAGCATTGACCTCGATTTCGCTTTCCTCGGTATCCGGGACCCTCTTCACACATACCAGAATGTCCATGTTCATCCTCTACAAATCTACGATTTACGTCTGGAATGCTTTTCAGAGTGGGAAGATCACGGCGCCAATGAGCCCGATGCCAATACCGATCCCGATTAGCTTAAGACTCTTTCGCCTCTTTTCTTCGTCGTTCCCCCGGATATCCGCCAGATGACGGATCATGCCCGAGGTGTGGTCTTCTGCCGCTCCCACGGAAGTCACGGTAAAATACATGCGCCCCAGCGCCTCCTGGGGAGTCCGCAGCAGGACCAGGCCCAGCATGAGAATCACCGAGCCTGCCAGCATGATGAATGTTCCGATAAAGATCAAGATCGTGTTCAAGGGATATACTCCTTTCGTACGGGTTGCAGGGCTTCACACCTCACCTGCTCCAGCATGCCGGAGGGAACCTTGTCCATACCGTGCTTTTTATAAAGATACTGAACACAGGGACTTTGAGGATCCTTCATGGCATTGCCATCCACGACAAAGATCCTCGGCTTGCCACTGAACTGGTCCAAGTTACTCAATGCGCAATGGGTGCAGTATATGGGAAACCCGCTCCTCAGGAAGTTACACACGTGCGGTTCCTCCATCAGGCTCAAGTCCTCCCCATACTTGGGAGCCCATTCACCCATGTCTCCCCGGAAGAGCCTGCCGCCACTCCCGCAGGGATCCAGTGTGAATACAAATCGATCCTCCTCTTCCTCCACCCGGAAGGTGGCCTGGTGATAATGCCAGGTTTCTACCATGCTCCTGAACGCGTCTTTGTCACCCATGATCCCGAAAAGCTTGTAAGCGCTTTCGAACATGGGGACGTATGTCCTGTCTACCAGGTCCGCCACATACGCCGCGCCGTATCGCCTGTACATTGCGCTCTCAAGAAGGGTTACCCAGAGACCGAGAACATCGTGA
>CAZSUQ010001135.1:0-1728 GCA_964609935.1 uncultured Thermodesulfobacteriota bacterium
GTTGGGGAACCGCCTTCTTTGAAACCCGCCTGGACCTGACAGACGACCTGCTCGCCGTGGCCTCTGCAAAGTTCCACCATGATTTGCGGGTCAACGACCGAACCGACACCCATTACCAGGCTGAGCTGTACGAGTGCTTTCTGGACATGCTCCTGGATCCCTTTCAGCTCCGTGTGGGCAGACAGATCGTCACCTGGGGAAAGGCCGATGTGTTCAGCCCGCTGGACGTCCTGAATCCGCTGGACTTCAGGCATTTTCTCGACCCCACGCCCGAGAGCGTGAAGGTGCCGGTTCTCATGGTGCGGGGGAATTACTATGCGGACAACTGGAGTATCGAGGGCGTGTACATCCCCTTTTTCGAGGGAATGCGTTTCCGTGCGTTCGGTACCGACTTCTCCCTGTTCAAGCACCGCTTTCCGGAGCTCCGCTTCGGCGGCTTTCTCGGGGTCCTGGAGGACCTGGGATGGATCCGATTTCCCCAGCTCCCCTCTCCGGACGCCCTGGACCCGGAATTCGCCGGGCGCCTAGAGGATGCCCTGCTGGCCACGGACTACCCGGATGACGATTTTTTACACGGCGACTATGCCCTGGCGATACGTGGCACCTGGAAGAGCCTGGACGGCGAACTGGTTTATTTCTATGGATGGGACGATCTCCCGGTCTATGAAATCCATCCCGGGCTTGCCGCTGCCCTGAACAGCGGCATGCTGGACGCTGCCACCCTTGCAGATGTGCTCGGTCTCCTGCAGGCAGGAGACCTTCGGGGGATCGTGAACAGCCATTTCCATCGCATGCACATGGTGGGCGGCGGCCTGTCGGCAGCCTGGAAGGACTTCACGTTCCGCGCGGACACGGCCTGGTTTTACAGGAGGGTCTTCTACGACGAGACCCTTCGCCCCTTTTTCGCCCCTTCCCTGTTCAGCGTGTTGGGAATCGATTACACACAGAGTGAGAAGTGCATTCTTCATCTCGAGTTCTTTGATCACTCCCTGCTGGAATCCACACGCCGCATGGTGGGCATGGATCCGGACACCTACGGGCTCATCTTCTATTACACCGGCACCTTTCTCGACCTGGCACTGATGCCGGAGATTCGCGTGGTCTACTTCCTGAACAACCGGGACCTGTTCATCAATCCCAGGGTTTCCTACGCCGTGACGAACCACCTGACCCTCGCGTTGGGGGCGGCCTTCTTCGAGGGTTCCGGGCCCGTGGAGGTGCAGACCTTTGTGGACCTGGCACGCATCACCCCGATCTCCTTCTTCTCTGAAAACGACTGGATCTACGGCAAGGTGCAGTATGCCTTCTGAAAGCCTGCTCGTGAATGAAATCTTCCTGAGCATTCAGGGGGAGTCCTCTTTTGCCGGGCTGCCCTGCACATTCATTCGTTTGACGGGCTGCAACCTCCGCTGTTCCTATTGTGACACACCTTACGCCTACGAGGAGGGCACGTGGATGTCCGTACCGGATATCCTTTCCACCATCCGGTCCATGGGGGGAGGTGAACTCGTGGAGGTCACGGGGGGGGAACCCCTTCTCCAGGATCCCTGTCTCCCGCTGATGGACGGACTTCTTCAGGGGGGTCACACCGTTCTTGTGGAGACGAACGGAAGCCTGGATATCCGATGCCTGCCGGAACCGGTCGTCTGCATCCTGGACATGAAGTGCCCGTCCAGCGGGATGAGCCACCGCATGCAGCTGGAAAATCTCCACTTTATGCGCCGGCAG
>CAZSUQ010001136.1:0-1728 GCA_964609935.1 uncultured Thermodesulfobacteriota bacterium
CCAAATTGGCCCAATGAACCTCCTTATACAAATCCAATCGCGGATCTTGGGACATCATGCTGGTATTGACCTACGCCTATGGATTTCGGATCTATCTTTACAAGTTCGGCAAGTGGGTCCATAAGCCTCCTGCCAATAGAGACGGCCCCACGAACGGTTACATCCTGATCAGGGAATTCTTCCCGCGCAGCAGTAGACGCCGAATAGACCGATGCACCGCTTTCATTGACCATCACTGCCTGGATTTTCTCTGAAAGCGATAGCTCCCGTATAAATGCTTCTGTTTCTCTGCCTCCGGTCCCGTTGCCGATGGCAATGGCCTCCACACGGAACTGTTTACAAAGGTCGCCGATCTTTTGCGCGGCCTCTGTCTTGCCCTTCTCTGACAGCAATGGATATATCGTGTCGAAATGGATCAGCTTGCCTTGCGGGTCCAGGCATACGACTTTGCAGCCTGTCCGAAACCCCGGGTCTATCCCCATAACACTCTTTTGTCCCAGGGGCGGAGCCAGCAGGAGCTGACGGACATTGTTTCCAAACACACGAATGGCTTCCTCGTCAGCCCGTTTTTTAGTCTCAACACGGATCTCGGTTTCCATAGAATGTGAAAGAAGGCGCTTATAACTGTCGTGCACTGCCATTTTCACCTGTTCAGAGGCAGGTGAGTCATCTTTTACGAACTGTGTTTCCAACAAGGTACGGGCCTCTTCCTCATCCGGCGGAGCAACCCAAAGGTTTATGAAACCTTCCTTTTCTCCTCTTCGCATGGCCAGGATCCTGTGAGAAGGGGCGTTTGAAACCGGTTCCTGCCAGTCAAAGTAGTCCCGGTACTTGGCGCCTTCCGCTTCCTTTCCCCGGACAACCTTTGAAATGAAGATCCCCTTTTCAGCAAAATATGCCCTCATTCTGGTCCGTGCTTCCTGGTCCTCGTTTATCCATTCGGCCATGATATCTCTGGCGCCTGAAAGGGCATCTTCCTCAGATTCAACACCTTTTTCCGCATCAACAAAGGAAACTGCTTCTGCCAATGGGTCAATACACTCCTGTTTGAAGATCTTGTGTGCCAATGGCTCCAGCCCTTTTTCCCTGGCAGCGGTAGCACGTGTACGTCGTTTTGGCCGAAACGGCAGGTATATGTCTTCCAGGGCTGACATTGTTTCAACCTGTTCTATTTTCTCTTCGAGCTCGTCCGTGAGCTTCTCCTGATCCTTAAGGGACTTGAGGATGGCTTCACGGCGTTTGTCCAATTCCTCCATTTGAGTCAACCGGTCGCGGATATCGGTAATGGCCACTTCATCCAGAGAACCTGTGGCTTCTTTTCTGTAGCGGGCAATGAAGGGGACCGTGCCTCCTTCAGAAAGCAACCCAACAGTGGCCTCGACCTGCCTGGGATTGATCTGTAATTCATCCGCAATCTTTTTAATATGTTTACTCAAGACTATTCTGGCTCCTGGATTCTGTATTCTGGATTCTTTTGCGTTGTTTCATATAACTGCATGTTTTCTGATATTGCTGACCCCTGACCCCTGGTCCCTGTGAACTGTCACCTATCGCCCACCCCCAGCTCCCTTCTTGTTGCTTCCAGCTTTTCCTGACTCTGCTCCCATTTCAGGAGCAACTCATCCTGCTCCTCCCTGAGTGCTTTGTATTCGCTAAGGAGAGGAACACCCCTGTTTTTATCACTATAAATCTCCTGTGATCCCTTGTATCTTTTTGCAATAGCAAGTA
>CAZSUQ010001137.1:0-1727 GCA_964609935.1 uncultured Thermodesulfobacteriota bacterium
TCGGAATTTTTCGCTGGAGAGAAGATGTCGAATACGATGCAAAGTAAAATGTTGCACGTGGTGAGATTCGGGATTGGACGAAATATAGTTCTCCTGCTTGCCCCCGGCAAAAAATTTCGTCTTTATCGACTCAAGGAATTTGTGCATGTGCAACCGTTTCATGATTCTTCCGCCCAGACCCAAACCCGAAATGGCCAACTCACACGGTCCATACCCGTTGGGTACGGTAAGGACGAGAATCCCGTCGGGCTCCATGCGTTCCCGGCAGATGGATAATAGTTTTTCCGGGGTCTCGACATGCTCGAGGACCTCTGAGGCTAACACAACATGGTATTTTTTCTTCCCATAAAACGTCTGCCCGTCCGAAACAAAAAAATGAGCGTTTGGAAATGTATTTTTCCTTTTCGCGACCCTTACGGAAGACAGGTCTACATCCGTGGAAAAAACCGAATGACCGAGACTGGCAAGGGGAAGTGAGATGTTCCCGTTGCCACATCCGATCTCGAGGATACGGAGCTTTCGGGAACGCTCCTTTTCGAGTTGCGTGACAGCATCGACGATAAAATCCAAACATTTAATGCGGGCATACCTTGTGTCATATTCCGTAAAAGCATGATGGGGCTTCTTTTTCATGATCCCCTGACCTCCGGCTCCTTTTCATGAGTCTGTTCCAATCCGGACAGATTTCATTCAGTCGTTCTTCAAATGCATCTTTCTGGCGATCTTGCCAAGAAAACGGTATGCCGAAAACAGGTTTTCCGCACCCACCGTCTTTCTCACAAGCCATTTCACGGCCCGTTCCATCAGAGGTCTGTTCTTCGAAAGTTCCAAGGCCGTGAAGAGAAACGAATAGTTCACCCCCTTGATCTTCGGCCCAGGCGCGTTCCGGCGAAAGTCGTCATGGGAGGAGGGGGACCAGAGCCCGTGTTCGATACAGTAATCATACAGCCGGCTTCCCTCGTGTGGAGTAAAGAAGGAGGGCCCGTAGATGTCCGGTTTGATCTCCCTCATCATGTTGACTGTTTCTTTAACTTCTTCCTTCGTTTCCGTAGGGATTCCCAACATGTAGTTTCCCCAGATTTTCACACCGTGCTTTCTGCAGATCTCAGCGGCCTCATGGTTCTGTTCCACGGTGGTCCCTTTCCCGAGAAAATCAAGTACGCGTTGACTGCCGCTCTCAAAACCAACGATGAGAAGTTTCAGGCCCGATTCCGCCATTTCCCGGATGAGGTCCGGGTTTCTGCAGATGAGGTCGGCCCTGCTCTGGCACATGAAGCTCAGATCCCAGTCTTCCTCTCGGAAGGATTCACAGAACGAACGGACCCACCTCTTGTCTTCGGTGAGACAGTCGTCATGGAGAATAAAGCTTTTGAGTTTGTAATTTCCAAGCAGCCATCGCAGTTCTTCAATGACATTCTCTGCGCTTCGCCGGCGCACCTTTTTCCCGAAGATTTTCGCTTCTGCCGGCTGGCAGAACTTGCACTTGAAGAAACATCCTCGTCCCGCAATGGTGGACATAAAAGGTTCAGGCAGGATTTGAGTCGAAGGTGACATTTCGTAGGGACCGAATAGTGTCCGGTCAATGAAGGGGATCGAATCCAGATCCGGCTTTTCCCCCTGGATCACATGCTCCTGGCCGTTCCTTCCCTGAGAAATTTCTTCCAAAAAACGGGGAAAGCTGATTTCTCCTTCTCCGAGAAAGATATGGTCAATGGTTGGATTCTCAA
>CAZSUQ010001138.1:0-1717 GCA_964609935.1 uncultured Thermodesulfobacteriota bacterium
CTGGAGTGTTCGTTCCCGGAAGGCCCTGAACGTGAGGGGCACCTCATCCCGTCTCAGGCAGGAAGAATCGCAGAGGAGGCGGAATGCAAGCACCTGCTGCTCACCCATTTCTATCCCGCATGCCGCGGGCAGGACCTGCTGTCTCCCTGCAAGGCGAATTTCAGCGGCCGCGTGAGCCTGGCCGAGGACGGCCTGCGCCTGGAGATTTAGCGACGGGTC
Source organism: uncultured Thermodesulfobacteriota bacterium (assembly GCA_964609935.1). Lineage (GTDB taxonomy): Bacteria > Desulfobacterota > DSWW01 > DSWW01 > DSWW01 > CAYTRL01. Next base: position 220 of record CAZSUQ010001138.1, read on the forward strand.
GAGCCCTGATCAGTAGATGAGCTTGTTCAGGGGGTACTCAAAGATTCCTGCGGCCCCTTCCCGTTTCAGCCGGGGGATGAGGTCCCGGGCCTTCTTTTCATCCAGGATCACCTCAATGCTGTACCAGTCCTCGTCCGTCAGGGTGGAGATGGTGGGCGTGTGAAGCGCGGGAAGGATCCCGAGGATATTCTTCAGGGATTTCTTGTGAATGTTCATCTTCAGCCCCACCTTCTGCTCAGCCTCGATCGCGGCCTGCAGGAGGAGCGCGAGGTTCTGGATCTTCTCGCGCTTGCCGCTGTTGTTCCACGAATCCCGGTTGGCAATGAGCACGGTGGTGGATTCCAGCATGGTTTCCACGATACGCAGCTTGTTGGCTCGAAGCGAGCTTCCCGATTCCGTCAATTCCACGATGGCATCCGCGAGGGTAGGGGGCTTGACCTCGGTCGCCCCCCAGGAGAACTCCACCTTTGCCTCGACGCCCCTCTTCTTCAGGTAGCGTTTTGTGAAACGCACCAGCTCCGTGGCCACGCGCTTCCCCTGTAGGTCTTCGACCCTGCGGATGCGCGATTTTTCCGGAACGGCCAGCACCCATCGTACGGGGCGAAACCCGGCTTTGGCATAGAGCAGGGATTTGACTTCCACGACACTCACGCCCTGCTCCATCACCCAGTCCTTGCCCGTAAGACCCACGTCCAGAACGCCGTCCTGTACGTAACGAGGCATCTCCTGGGCACGGATGAGGAGACAGGAAATCTCCGGGTCATCGATTTCAGGGAAATAGGATCGTTCATCTACGCTGAGCGTAAAGCCGGCCTTCTTGAAAAGGTTGAACGTAGAATGCTGAAGGCTTCCCTTGGGGATGCCGAGACGGACTTTCATCGTTCGTGTGCCTTCATTCCTTTTTGGGTTCAGGGGAGACAACCTGTTTAGGGCGAACAGCGATCAGGATAAATGCGGCAAGAATCAGCATGAAGATGCTCACCACCTGGGACTCCGAGAGGGCCACAGGGCCAAGGTTCAGGATCCCTCTGGGATCGTCCCGGAGAACCTCGATCAGGGAACGCGTGATGGAATACAACGTGAGGCAGATGGCGATCAATTCCCCATGGAATCTCTTCCTCTTTCTGTAGAGCCAGAGGATGAGGAAGATGATCAGGGCATTGGCGGCTGACAGGATCTGTGTGGGATACAAGGGGGTATGCTTGATCCCCAGCCCGATGGGGTTTGAGAAGGTCATTCCAAAGGCAAAGCCTTCCGGGCAGGTCTTTCCGAAACAACAGCCTGCCAGGAGACACCCGATGCGGCCGAACATCAGGCCGATCATCACGGAGGGGATCATGATGTCCGCTATCTTCCAGAAATTAATCCGGTGGATGCGTGTATAGAGCACGCTGACCAGGACCGCTCCGATGAATCCCCCATAGAAGACCGGGCCCCGTTCCCGCGACTTCAGGATGCGGAGCGGGTCGGTGATGTGGGGCGGATAAAGCGCAATGCT
>CAZSUQ010001139.1:0-1717 GCA_964609935.1 uncultured Thermodesulfobacteriota bacterium
AATACAGAACTTGCCTTGGATGAAGAGATAGCTAAAAATATTTTTGTCTGGAAGGTTAGATAAAGAGGATATGTGAGAGGGTGCATTTTTAAAAACCTGGTCCTCAGGGACCGGATTCTTTACCTTTTTTCATAATTTCGCTCCAGATATTTTCCTGCTCCGGCAGACGAATATCGTCCAAACGGATCAGATGTGTCTTGGTTTCAGGAAGAAATTCGTCGAGCGCTTCATCGATCCGGATCATCAGGGAATCTATGTCAATGTCGTTCAGCGCCTCGATTATCTTCAGATCATCTTCGGCCTCCTGAAAAAGATATGCCAGTTGTCCTTCGCCTGCCTGGAAATACGTCAGCCTGCGGTCGATTTCGGAAATGTAGGCGTAATACTGCTGAAGGAGCTTAAGATCATATTCAATGCACGGGGAACGAACCGCCTTTTCATAGGATATGTCTCCCAGGCGCTTTTGCTCCTCCTTTATTTCCTTCGTTAGCTCCTGTGTCTGTGCTCTGAGATACTCCCTGATGTCTGTCCCCTGGTCGATTTTTTCCAAGATTTTTTCACGCAAGGATGAGATTTCTTCCATTTTTTGTTGTAAGCCTGAAACTCTCGGGTTGGCTGCCAGCACGAGGCCCGCTGCCATGAACAGGAGCATACAGGGCAACATCCAAATGCAGAACCCGTTGATTTTACGGACCGAGTCTTTCTTCACCGTGTCCAACTATCACGGCGTATCCTTGGAGGAGGCCCTGGGATCATGGAAGACAGCTTTTTTCTATTTATTTATTTCATATAGAAGGGAATTATGCTAGTGCGCCTATTGACACTGTCGATACTTTTTATTTCGGTAACAGTACCCGTGGATGCAGCGGAGGAACGTTTCTTCGGCGATTGGGCCGGGCTGCACACAGCCCTTGAGGAGAAAGGTATCACAACCGAGGCGGTGCTCACCACCGACCTCATGTATAACACCCGTGGTGGCATTGATGAGGATGGCACCATTCTGGGGAATTTCGACCTGACCTTCGAAGTGGATACGGAAAGAGCCGGGTTGTGGAAAAACGGAACCTTTTTTCTTTATTTTCTAGGAAATTTCAACTCGGGAGGATTCCTGACTGAGATCGTCGGTGATCTCCAGACCTCCAGTAACATTGAAGCCGACGAAGCAGCGAGACTTCTTGAGGCCTGGTACGAGCACCGATTTTTGGATGATCGCCTGGCGCTGCTCTTCGGCCTGCACGATTTGAATAGTGAGTTCAATGCCCTTGAATACGCCTCGCTGTTCATCAACAGTTCTTTCGGCATTTCTCCCGACATCTCCCAGACCTGGCCATCCATCTTTCCTACTACCTCAATCGCGGCACGTCTGAGGGCCCACCCTACGGAGAACAGCTACCTCCTGGCAGCGGTTTATGACGGCATACCGGGAGATCCGGACAATCCCTCCCGCACGACCATAAAGCTGGAACAGGGCGACGGTGTATTTGCCGCGGCGGAGGCGGGGCTAACGGAGAGCGAACCTGGAAAACAAAATTATTACAAGCTCGCCGCAGGAGCTTGGCTGCATACCGCCGAGGTAGAGAACTTTGACGGAGAAAAAAATGATACTAATAGCGGCGTTTACCTGATCGCCGAAAAGATGTTGTTTGAAGAAACCGTGGAAGGCCAAGGGCTGGGAGCCTTTATGCAACTCGGTTTTGCCCACAATGACTGGAACCAG
>CAZSUQ010001140.1:0-1716 GCA_964609935.1 uncultured Thermodesulfobacteriota bacterium
GATCAGGATGAGGAGTGCGATCCCCTCGGCCACGGACTTTGTGACGATCCACAGAACCTTTGGTGTGGTATTGGTCCGGTGAGACTCGTACTTGCCGTTGAACCGGAACAGGAAATACCAGAGGGGGAGGGCCACATAAAGAATGGATATGTATCGGGAGAAGAGGCCGGACAGGTAGGGCACGGGCTGGATAGAATACCGGACCCAAAAGGCGAGAAGCAAAGAAAAGGCGGTTGAAAAAAGATCAAGTATTATATTAATTCTTCTGAATAAGACCGCTTTTTCTTTGAGCATTTATATTTCCGTTGTCAGCCTACGATTTTTCCAACGATCCATGGGGATGCATAGAAGGCCATGTACTGAACCCCGATGTGAACCCCCAGATACTTCTTGAGCAAACCCCCGAAGACGGCAATGCTCAGGGAGAGGAAGATCCCGGTCACACCGGCCTCGTAATAGGCCAGCAGAACGATGAGCCCGGTAAAGGTCCCCACCAGGGCCTCGTGACTCACCCTTCTGAGCACCCAACCGCACAGCTTCCATGCATAGTGCATGGTGAGCGGGTAGGCCACAAGGATGCCCACGACCAGTCCGAGCAGGGAGAACACGGCGAAGTCCTGGAACCCCAGTAGATTGTGCAGGTTGTGGACGGAGCCCTCGATGCCCGTGAAACGGGGAGGTGCATGAAACAGGGGAAACGCAGGGCCCAGGGTGGTGGGGCTCAAGGGGATCCCAAAGGCGATGAGCGGGATCAGGGTCTCGGCCACGTAGGTGGAGTTGGTCAACCCGTCCATGATGGAAACCGCTGTGGTGGATTTCTGGTAGACCTCTCGAATCCGAGCGGTGAGGAACTCGCCCAGCAGGATCGTCATCCCGATGGGGCTGAAGGTAAAGGTGAACGCGGCCAGTGTGCTGCTCCCGAAGATCAGGTTGCGCTGTTTCCGGGTGAGGAACCGCAGGGGATTCGGAAAGAATCGCTTCTGAACGCGCGTGTCCGGGGCGAGGGTCAGGATCTCCTGGCTCTTTCTGATCAGGGGCTTTGCGGTTTCCCTGGAAAGAAGGCACACGAGGTCGGCCACCATGGGGCCCACCGCGATCCCGAGGAAGATGGAGATGAAGACCTTGTGTCCCAGAGCACTCGTGGCGATTCCCTGGAGCCCGTGGATGAAGAAGGCAAAGGGAAGGATGGCAAAGACCGAGAGCCAGCGGGTCTTGGAAAAGAACGCAATGAGCAGGGCCCCCACCGTGAAGATCAACGGTGCATGGCCCTTGACCAGGTCGCCGATGGGCGAGAGGAGACGGGCCACCATGAGTGCAATGGGAAGGGCCACCAGGGAGCCCAGGATGGAGGCGGCCGCCATCTTCTTGATGGCGATGTGCGGAAGACCCAGGCGCTTGAGCACGGCACAGTGCTCGATAAAGGGTGCGGCCATGGTGCTTCCCGGAATAGCGGCGATGGCCGTGGGGATGGTGTGGGTGATCTGCATGGCCACGGCGCCGGCCAGGAACCAGGCCAGAATCGCCGTGGGATGAGCGCCCCAGAGAACGATCACGAGCGTCAAGGGGGCCAGCGTGGCCGTCTCATCCGTACCGGGGATGACGCCCAGCAGGGAGAAAAGTACGGCCGACACGAATGCAAAGAGGCAGGCGGTGAGGATTATTTCCATCGGGTGAGTTCCTCAAGGATGCCGAGTTCCTCCAGTTCCCTGCGGTTCT
>CAZSUQ010001141.1:0-1714 GCA_964609935.1 uncultured Thermodesulfobacteriota bacterium
GTTCGCGTCATCGTTGACGGCTGCCTGCCAGGACGACAGGGAGGTATACAAATGAGCGTTGTGGGACCAGCCTTGATCTCCGGAATAGTCGTTGTAATCCGTTGAGGCAAAGGAGCCTCCCTGATCCACCTGGACGTGAACACCGTCAGGGTCCTGCAGGTAGGAGATATTGTTTCGAAACGTGACACCGGTGGTTGCATCTGAAAGCCACAGGTTTCTTACGGCCACGGAGTGGGGTTTCCCCACGAGCGTGTTGTTTGTGATGATGTGGTTCCTGGAAAACGAGCCGGGTTGAGAATCGTCATATCTCAGGTAGAAGGCCACGTCGTTGTCGTAGATCCGGTTGAAGGCAATGATTGCACTCTCAGACCCATAGTCATCCACACCCGCCCAGCCGTTCCCGTACATCTCGTTGTAAATCAGCACAGGGTCCTGGAGTCGACAGCCTGTACCCGTGTTGATCTTGATCCCGCTCCCTGCATTGTCATAAAAAGCTGAATACGATATCTGGATATCGTTCGTTTGCGAGGGTGCGCCGGAGATGTAGATGCCGTGTTCAATGTCTGCATCATGTGAAAGCACGTATCGCACCGTCAGCCCATTTACACTTCCCATGTAAATGTTCGCCGACCCGCCCGCCCGGTCCGCTTCGATGGACTCCAGAACGATTCCAGTCCCGTCGTAACTGTGGATACAATGTCTTCTTGCATCGGTTACATGAACGTTTCGTATCGTAATCCACTCTTCACTGTTCATTTCGATACAGGAGCGTAAAATGTCCTGACCATCAATGAGAGGATCCGTACCGTCTTCCCCATACGCATCAATGGTGATGGGCCTTTCCGGCGTTCCGCTGGACGCCATATCCAGGGCATCCCTCCACGTTTCCCCTTTCTTCAGATAAATCATGTCTCCGGGTGAAAACCCTGGGTACGCCGAGTGGGAGGAAACCCTTGCAAGAGTCTGCCACGCCGCAGATTCCGATGTTCCTGCCGCCGTGTCGTCACCACCTGTCGCGTCAACAAAATAGCTTGCGGCATCTGCCCCTCCACAGAGGAACAGCACGAGTACGTGGAGGATGAGAATGAGAATAAGCATAAAGTGTTTCATGATGCTTTCCTTTTCAGGTCACGCTTACATCTGGAATGGACGTTCATCCTGGCCGACAAAGGAACGGAATGCGGGGTGTGAGCCTTCAGGCAACACGGTTTTCAGACGATTCTACGTGCAAGGATGACCGACAAAAAAACCGATTCCAGTGGATAAATCCACAGAATCGGCATGGAAGTTCTTACGTGATCTGATCCATCCCCTCCGGGTCGATATTTTTTGGATCTGATTTCCCACGCCGACCCGTTAAACCAAGACCTTTTCATTCCTTTCTGAAGGATCCCTGAGACAGGGATGGTTGACGGTTTCCTCCACCCGAGGCTTCGGTGCGTTGCTTTCCGTGTTCCTATTTGCCGATGACAAAAGGCTTTCCAGGCTTTCCAGGGAGGCTCCCACCTTCGTCAGCCGCTTCGATCATCACGAAATACATCCCGAAACTCCCCGAATCCGCACCTGCTGCCTGATTCCCTCCCAGCACGATCTCTCCGGCAGGAAACTCCTTGACGTAGACGTCCAGGGTCAGGTACAGGCGAGTGACTTGCAGGCCCGTATCTTGAAAAGAGCTGAGCCAGTTCGGTGGTGTGCGGCCGGTTGCTAAACAGAC
>CAZSUQ010001142.1:0-1709 GCA_964609935.1 uncultured Thermodesulfobacteriota bacterium
TTTGGGGAATCCCACGTTCCGGCTGTTTTCCAGCAGGCGAACCTGCGGCCAGTTGTTCTTCACCGTCTCCGCAGTGCCGTCCCCGGAGGCGTTTTCCACCACGATTACCTCGAACCTCATCCCTTCGAGTGTTTCGAAGAGGGACCGGAGACACGTCTCCAGCTGCTTCCGGGTCCGCCAGCTGACGATGCAGATGGACAATTGAGGGGTTTCTTCTGTCATCTTTCTTTTCGATTCGTGTGAGCCGGCGGAGGGTCTCAGGCAAAGAGCCTTTTCGTCAGGTGGTCTTTCAGCACGAACAGTCTCCGATGGGCCGAAGCCGGAAGCGATCGGGGATTCTTCAAGAACCTCTTCAACGTGTAAAGAACGGACTTTATCAAGGCCTCCCTTCGAAGCCTGTAATACCACCGCACAAGGGTTTTCCGGGGAATGCGTTCCGCCACGATCACCTTGTGGGGGTTGTGATTGAGATCCATGAAGAGGTTTTCCCAGGGCATGTCGTCCGAAACCTTCCCTTTCTTCTTTGCCCATTCCCACAGCTCCGTGCCGGGCAGGGGTGTCAGGACAAAGACCCCCAACTTGGCAAGGGGCATCTCACGGATGAAGGAGAGGGTCTCCCTCAGGTCCTCTTCCGTCTCCTGCGGCGATCCGATGCAGAAGCTTCCCACAGGCTGGATCCCCTGCTGATCAAGGAGGCGCACGGCAGCGGCATTCCTGGCCACGGAGGCTGTCCCCCCTTTCAGCTCTTTGAGGATCCTGTCGGACCCAGATTCAAGCCCCAGGGCCACCTGGGTGACGTTCATTTGCTTGAGAAGCCGAACCAGTTCCTCGTCAACCCTTTCCGCCCGACAAGTCGCGGAAAAGGTCGTGCTCGCCGGGATGTTCAGGTTTTTCATTTCCGCAATCATGTCCCTGAGCCTCTGCTTGTTCACACCGAACAGGTCGTCCCAGAAGCTGATATGGGTCGGTTGATACCGGTCCAGGACAGAGCGGATCTCGGCTACCACATATCCGGAAGAAAAGTATCTTGAGCTGGTCCAGAACTCTGAGGACGAACAGAAGCGGCAGTTGAAAGGGCAGCCGCGGGAGGACATGAGGAAGATGTTGCCCGCCTTCTTGTACAGGAGTTCCCTTGCAGGGAAAGGGATCCGGTCCAGTGGATCAATCTGCGGGCGGCGTTCCGTCTGCCGGAGACCTCCGTTTTCATCCCGAAAAACCAGGCCTGGGATCTCCTGGAATCCGTTCCTCTCGAAACCCTCCTGCTTCAACTTCCTGACGACTTCCAGGAAAGTCTCCTCCCCTTCCCCACACACGCCCAGGTCCATGTCCGGTGTGAGGGTGTGAGGCATGAGCGTGATGTGCACACCGCCCACGATCACAACGTGTCCCCTGCTTTTGCAAAACCGGGCCAATTGCTTGGCCTTGTGAAAATTCTGGGTAACCGAAGAAAGCCCCACGATATCGGGCTGAAAGGTTTCCAGGGTCTTTTCCGAGCATGCATGCGAGATCTTGATCGTCAGGCCATCCATGTGGGAGCGAAGATAGGAGGCAAGGTAGGCGAGTCCCAGGGGCTGAAGAGAGGTTTCAACCGGTCTTTTGGTATCGATGACGTTAATGAGCAACAAACGCATGTTTTCCATTGTAGGGACGGGTATGGTGGAAAGCAAGATTCGCCCGTATATTGCACATTTCGCCTCGCTACGGCGTTT
>CAZSUQ010001143.1:0-1705 GCA_964609935.1 uncultured Thermodesulfobacteriota bacterium
TCGTGAAAAGGAAGAGGATGTACTGCAGTATCGCTACGAATGGTTCCCTGCTAACGCGTGATCGCATCGAATCGCTGGTCCGGGAGGCCCCGGATCAACTGATTGTCAGCATGAATGCAGGTCGCCCCGAGACCTACGGCAAGATCCACACAACCGAAAAGGAACCCAGGTTCCATCAAATCAAAGAATCTCTTCTCCTTTTGAACGAGTTGAAATCGAAGCGGAATACACACGGCCCCACGCTCACCCTGTCCTTTGTTCTCTTGAAGCCGAACAAGGAGGAGGTCCGGGACATGGTGGCCCTCGCAAAGGAAGTGGGGGCAACGCAGATGATTTTCAAGCATGCGATCCTGTACGACGGCATATCTTTTTTGGGCCTGTCCGATGCGGAGAAAACAACGTTGGATGGAGAGCTTATCGATCTGGAAAAGCGGTCGGGAGAGATGGGTATGGAGATCAAGCTGGATCCACCCATCGGCAACTTCGTGAAGAAGGTGGATCAATCCCCCTCCCCGATGGAGATCTACGGGAAGATCCCCTGCTATGTCGGATGGCTTTTTGCAATGATCATGGCCGACGGTGCCGTCCTTCCATGCTGCCACTGCTTTTCATTGATGGGAAACGCAAACAACCAACCTTTCAAGCAGATCTGGGAATCGGACGCGTATACCGAATTTCGAAAGAGCACCCTCTGTCTGCCCAAAACCAAGGCCGCAGTGCCTGACTGCAGGTGTGATATCTGCGCATATGTAAAATTCAATGTCTCCATCCACAATTACCTGCACCCCTTTCACAAAGCGGTCTTTTCCGAAGGACAACGAGAATACAAAATATCAAAAATGCTGTCGTCCCTTGTCCTGAAGAGGACGATATCCGGCACGAAGCAGCTGGACGCAAGACCAGGGACCAAGAAGGACAACCCTTCTTGACCCCGCGGAACAACGTCAACAAGGAACACGATGAAATCGGCAGTCCCGGACCTGAGCATCGTCATCCCCACCTGGAACAACAAGCCCGTCTTGCGTGACTGCCTTCAGTCCGTTTTCGACTCGGAACCGAAGGTTGCAGTGCAGATCATTGTTGTGGACAACGGCTCTGCGGATCAAACCTGCGAATTCCTGGCGGAACGGTACCCGGAGGTGTCGGTGGTCAGGAACGAAAAGAATCTGGGATTTGCACGTGCCTGCAACCAGGGCATCCGCATATCGGACGCTCGTTACATCCTGTTGCTCAATAACGATACAAAGGTGCAGGGGGGGACCCTGGAGCGCCTGGTTTCCTTCATGGACGCCCATCCCGCCGCGGGAATGGCTTCGCCCAAGCTGCTGAACACGGACGGCAGCCTCCAGATGTCCGCCTGCATGGACTACACAAACCTGAAATATGCACTCCTTGGAGGCTTCCAGCTGCCGTTCCCCTTGAATCGATTCATCCGCCCCATGGCGATGCCTGCAGAGGATTACGACCGTGTTCAAGAAGTGGCCTGGGTGGCGGGAACCTGCATGATCGTTCGAAAAGAAATCCTCTCCGAGGTGGGCCTGCTGGATGAAAACATCTTTATGTACATCGAGGACATGGAATGGTGTTATCGATTACGGAAAGAAGGCTGGAAGATCTTCTTTGTCCCGGACACAGGCGTGGTTCACCTGAAACATCACAGTTCCCAGCATCAGCTGGAAGAGGTCTTCAAGCAGGATTACGTTTC
>CAZSUQ010001144.1:0-1703 GCA_964609935.1 uncultured Thermodesulfobacteriota bacterium
GTCTGATGAGTCCTGACGGTACGCTGCTGGAGGCCAACCGATCGGCCCTGGAATTTGCCCGACTCAAGGAATCGGCCGTGATCGGTAAACGGTTCTGGGAGACCCACTGGTGGGAGCATTCCAAGGAACTGCGGGAACAGCTGCGCCGGGCCGTGGCCAAAGCGGCGGGAGGAGATTTCGCCCGCTTTGAAGCTTTTCATCCGGGCGTTGACGGCGAGATTCACTTTGTTGATATCTCCATCACCCCCGTGAAGAACCAGGCAGGACAAACCGTTCTCCTGATCCCGGAAGGACGCGACATCACCGAACGAAAGAGGGCTGAGAAGCAATTGCTTGAAGAAAGGGACAAGGCACAGAAGTATCTTGATTTGGCCGGCGTCCTGTTTGTGGTGATCGATGCCGATCAGAGGATCCGGCTTCTCAACCGAAAGAGTTGTGAAGTCCTTGGGTGCAAGGAAGAAGAGGTTCTCGGGAAGAACTGGTTTGATATCTTTCTTCCGGAAAGGTTTCGCAATGACGTCGAGGAGGGGTTTAAACAACTCATGGCCGGGGATATCGAACCCATGGAGTATTACGAGAACCCCGTTCTCACCAGGAGCGGACAGGAGAGGATCATTCTGTGGCACAACACGGCATTGAGAGATCAAGATGGCAGGATTACGGCAACGCTGAGCTCAGGGGAAGACATCACGGATCGCAAGCAGGCAGCACAGGAGTTGTGGGAGAGCGAAGAGAAATACCGCTCAATTCTCGAAAGTGCCAATGACGGAATCGGTGTCGTTCAGGATTCCTATATTAAATACACAAACCCGCAACTCGCTTCGATGCTGGGATATGAAGTTGAGGAGATCGTGAACAGAACCTTTCCTCCCCTGATATGGCCCGAGGAGTTGAGCAGGGTAAAGAATAAATACGAGAAACATATCTCCGGTGAAGAAAAGCTACAGAAGTATGAAACAGCCCTTCTACACAAGAACGGTATGAAGATCGAGGTGGATCTGAACTCAACGCTGATTACCTATGAAGGGAGGCCTGCGGGTCTGGTTGTTCTGCGGGACATCACGGAACGAAGACAGATGGAGCAGAAGCTTCAGGAAACCCAGAGGATCGAAGCCCTCGGGGTGCTCGCCGGTGGCATCGCTCACGATTTCAATAACATTCTGACCGCCATCATGACCAATATTTCCGTGGCGAAAACCTGGGGAGATTTCGACGATGAGGTTTCTCAGGTGTTGACGGACGCAGAAGCGGCAACCCTGCGTGCAAAGGATCTGTCACAGCAGCTGCTCACCTTTGCCAAGGGTGGCCTGCCCATCAAGAAGCCTGTTTCCGCCATGAAGATGATCGAGAACACGACAAGATTCATGCTGAGCGGTTCAAACGTGAGGTGCGATTACGACATGCCGGATGATCTCTGGCTGCTGGACGCGGACGAGGGGCAGATCGGCCAGGTCCTCCAGAACCTGATCCTCAACGCCGACCAGGCCATGCCCGAGGGAGGCGTCATCAACATCGGAGCGGAAAACGTGATCCTTGAAAAGGATCCCCTGGGCACAGGCGGTGGACGGCATGTAAAGCTTTCCATAAAAGACCAGGGGCACGGGATCACGGACAGGCAGCTTTCCAAGATATTCGATCCTTTTTTCACAACAAAGGAGAAAGGAAGAGGCCTGGGCCTTACGACGGCCTTTTCCATTGTTCAC
>CAZSUQ010001145.1:0-1701 GCA_964609935.1 uncultured Thermodesulfobacteriota bacterium
GCAACCGTGGCCTGCTGCATGCACACCACCGTGCAGAAGGACATTGAAGGGAGCAGCCTGGGTTACATAGAACATTTTCGCGAGATAGGCCAGGGCCGGGATATCATCAATCAACAGGAAGAGCTTCTCAGGTTGTACTCCCATGAAAAGGAAAAGGTACAGGCCATCATCAACAGTATCGGTGACGGGGTGTTCACCGTCGGGATGGACAGGCGGATACGGAGCTTCAGCCACCGTCTCGAAGAGATGACCGGATGGAAGGAGGGGGATCTTCTGGGGCGGAGGTACAGTGAAATCCTGTCCGTCCCCTCTTCGGAAGCCGATCCACCGCCTGTCGACCTCCATTCGGAATTGAACTTGGACATCGAGATCCGAGATAAGCGCTACAAGATTCTCACGGCCAGGGAAGAGTCCGTTCCGGTTCTGTTGAGCACGAATCTCATGAAGGACCCGGGAAACAACGAGGTGGTGGGCGTCATGGGTGTGGTGAGGGACCTGCGGGAGTTGGAGGGACTCAAGCGGGAACTGGAGGACCGCTACAGCTTTGCCAACATCATTGGAACCGGCCCGCGGATGGAGGAGATTTTCGAGCTCATCGAGCGGATATCGGACACCAACACCAACGTTCTCATCGAGGGAGAAAGCGGAACAGGAAAGGAACTGGTGGCGCGCGCGATCCATTTTCACAGCCCAAGAAAGGAAAAACCCTTTCTGAAGATCAACTGCGCCGCGTTGCCGGATCCACTCCTTGAAAGCGAACTGTTCGGTTACGAGAAAGGGGCTTTCACAGGGGCTTCCAGGCGCAAGCCCGGGAAGTTCAAGCTCGCGGACGGAGGGACCGTCTTTCTCGACGAGGTCGGGGAGACATCCCCTGCTTTCCAGGCCAAGCTTCTCCGTGTTGTCCAGGACCTGGAGTTCGAACCGCTGGGCGGGACCGCTGTGGAGAAGGTGAATGTAAGGATCCTGGCCGCCACCAACAGGAGCTTGAAGGAGGAGGTGGCGCAGGCAAGATTCCGGGAGGACCTCTATTACCGCCTCTGCGTGGTGCCGATCCGTCTTCCCCCGCTAAGGCAGCGAGGGATGGACATTCCTCTTCTCGTGGAGCATTTCCTTGAGAAGATCGGTAAAAAATACCCATCCAAGAAGGTTCGAAAGCCGGTGTTTTCCCCGCAGGCCCTTTCCCTGATGATGGACCATGAGTGGCCGGGGAACATCCGCGAGCTTGAGAACGCCGTGGAGAGGGCCTATGTCTGCACCACCACGGAGATGATCCATGCCTCGGCTCTTCCCAGGGAGATCCGGGAGCAGGCGCTTTCGCTTCCGAGGACAGAGGAAGCCGCGGAAGAGCCTTCCCGGCTCGTGGACTGGGACATGGCCGTGAAGATCCAGGAGTCGCTGAAGCAGTGCAAGGGAAACAAAACCCTGGCAGCCAAAATGCTTGGTATGAGTCGCACCACCCTGTGGCGCAAGCTCAACGAGATCGAACGTGAGAAGAAAAGACTGATCTGACCTGGCCCGGCCTGTTTCACGAGCCACCTGCTGCGGCTTGAAAGTCCTTTGCTGCAACGCTCGCTTGATTCTCTGTGGAGTATCCTTTTACCCTTTTGTCCTCCATTCTTCTTTTTCTTCTTTATCTTCAGTACGTACCTTCCATTTTTTTCTTCCCTCCCTGCTGAGTTTCATGCGGTATGCGGGTTGGAG
>CAZSUQ010001146.1:0-1694 GCA_964609935.1 uncultured Thermodesulfobacteriota bacterium
CATAACAAGGGTTTTGATACTTTTGTTCAAGCAATGAGACTCCTTTGATTCTTGCTTGTACTTGCAGACTTGCCATCTCTGTCCATAGGGGGGATTCCATATCTCATTCTGACCTAGCAAAGAAATCTGGCTCTCCAAATTTCCACATTGCTACCATCTACACGGAACAAGTAGTCCTCTGAAATCCAATCGGTGTCACTTGGAAATGTTGGGCAAGATCGGGGAGGGGTCCGCTAGGACGAGTCGAATCTCATCGAATGTTGATATTCATCGACTTCCCGCGTGACGGGCCGCCCGCCATCCGAAGACCATTGCCGGTGCAATCGTGGCACCTGCCCCCGGATACGTGTCCCCCATCACGGAGGCGGCGCAGTTCCCTGTGGCGTACAGCCCTTCGATGGGGGATCCGTCTTCCCGTAGCACACAGGCATGGGCGTCGGTGCGGAGCCCGCCTTTGGTGCCGATGTCACCCGGCAGGATCCGCATGGCATAAAAGGGTGGTTTCTCGATGGGCCCCAGGCAGGGATTGGGCTTCACTCCCGGGTCTGCATAGTAGCGATCCAGCAAGGTGTCACCCTTTTGAAAATCAGGGTCTTTTCCACAGACGATGGCCTGGTTGTACCTGTTCACTTCTTCCACGAGTCCCCCGGGGTCGATCCCGCATGCAGCGGCGAGTTCTTCCAGCGTTGCACCCCTCTTGATCACGCCCTTTTCGATGTACTTCTTTATGGGGAACCCGGGCATGATCGGCCCCAGGGGATACGTGCGGTAGTATTTGTGATCCACGATCATCCAGGAAGGCACGGCCTCGGCCTGCTCCCAGTGGCAGGTCCTCAGGTTGTTGATGAAGTCCATGTAAGGCTCGGCTTCATTCGTGAACCGCCTGCCCCTGGCGTTCACGATCATGCTCCTTGGCATGCACCTGTCCACGATATTGAACCAGGGGAGTTCGGATCCGGGCTGTTCCGCGATCTTGTTCCACCAGGAACCCCTGGTATACCAGGGCATGGTGTCACCGGGGATCATGGTGACCGGCATCCACCATGCCTCGCCCATAAAATCCACGGCAGCACCTATCTCGAGCCCGATCCGGATCGCATCCCCGGTGTTCTCCGGGTTCCCCACGGACCATTCCGATGAAAACGGAGGCTTCTGGTACTGTTCCCGCATCCCCTGGTTCTTTTCAAAACCTCCCGCCGCCAGGATCACACCCTTTCTTGCCCGGATCCTTATGCCCTTGCCCTCTTTTTCTGCTTCCACGCCCACCACCCGTTCCCCTTCCACCACGAGCCGCTTCACAGAGGTTTCCAGCCACAGGGGAACCTCACGGTCCAGGAGGGAGAGTCGCATGCGGGCCACCAGGGCATTACCAAGGGTGAGCCGGGAATCCACACCGGCCAGGGAACGGCCGGGGTTCAGAAAGAAGGAACCCAGCATCCTGGCGACTCCCAAGCGGGCACCCAGGGTTGTCCCGGCAAGGCGTCTGCCTTCCGTGGCGTCGATCATGATTCTGCCGAAGAAGATGGCCTGGGCCACGAGGCTGCGGAGTGTCCCCCGGTGTGCCCTGGGGAGGTTCCGTATGTTGAACCGCTCGGGCTCGAGGGTCCTGCCGCCTTCCGGCTTTGCGCCCTCCACCTTTGCATAGTAATCCGAATACTCCGGGATGACCTTGAACTTCACATGGCTTTTTTCTT
>CAZSUQ010001147.1:0-1692 GCA_964609935.1 uncultured Thermodesulfobacteriota bacterium
CACAGCAGCGGAAAAAAGGAGGTACTTCCGGATCTGGTAGTCCACCTCCACCTCTCCCCCGACCCCCTGCATGTCGGCGGCATCAAAACCCGGCCTGCCGTATGCAGCTCCGTTCCGGAACACACCGGAACTCCAGAACGAATGCCAGGCCCCCTTCACGTTGAGGAAGAGCGGGCGCTGATCCGACGGGGCACGATCCTTCTCCCCTGCTTCCTGTGAATCCTGCGCCGAGGCAACCGTGGCGCCAAACAGGATGAGGAACAACAAAAGCAACAGGCCCGGTATTCTTTTCATCATTTCACCTGACTCCGCTTTGAGTTTGTGGTTTCTTTGCCTTATGGAACGAGCGCCGAACAGAGCAAAAAGGGACAGGGCACAAAGGGGAACAGGAAGCCATGCATTCAGGGTACGATGGTACAGGACCTCTGCGCACCCCACCGCGGGCAGCAGGGCCATGCGGGCCGCCCACGACGCAGCAGGCTTCTCCCTTAACCATTGTGCCACCGGAGGGCTCAACTTGTAATACATCTGTACAAACTGTCGCCCCCAGGCCGTTTTCAGAAGAACCCGGTCCCTGATCTCCCGCAGCCGGTCCACCTGGGGTGCTTCGGGGCTTGCAAATGCCGCACTCGCGATGAAGCACCAGTCATCATCGAGCCCCAGGGCCTTGATGACAGGCGGGATCGGGATAAAGATCTGCACCGTCACCGAGGTGTTCTTCTCCTCGCCGGAATCGTTCTGCGCCCGCACGCCGAAGGAGTAGGTCCTTCCCACTGCAAGGCTCCCGGAGGTCCATTCGGTGGCAGGGGCCGCCACCTGGGCCAGCGGGGTCGTGTAGTCGATCTGGGTTGTATCCCCTGCACCCCCGTCCCCGTAAATGTTGTAGGCCGTAACATCCTGCGTGGGAGACGCTCCCCAGGTGAGTTTCACCTGGTTTGAACCCATCCGCGCGATCATGAGATTGGTCGGCGGTTCCGGCAACGGGAAGAACATCTCCACCAGGGCAAAGGCGTCCAGCTTCCCGTATCCCCTCCATCCCCTGTCTCCTTTTGCCTCCCAGATCCCCTGGGGGAAATGCCATTCCCGAGCCGTTGTCTCGATTCCGCTGATGATCGCCGAGGGGCTGACGGAGGAGTCCGCACTCAGGATCAGGGCAGCGATGCCAGCCATGTGCGGGGCCGCAAGGCTCGTGCCTTTTGCATACTGTTTGTATTCACTCGTGCTGGGTGTGGGCACGATGATGGCCTGCCCCGGGGCTCCCACCTCCGGCTTGTAGACTTCGTCTCTCCTCGGGCCCCTGCTGCTGAAGGCGGAAAAGGAACCCCCCGTATCATAGAGACAGTCCTCAAATTGAGTGTAGCAGGCAACCCCATAACCAACGTCCACACCACAGAAGCCTTCCCCTTCCAGGCAGCGGGTATTATAGGAGCTGACACAGATCACATCGTCTGCCGTGCAGGGCGGGGTAATCGTCCTTCGGTACAACTCATCTTCATGGATGATTGCGTTGAATACGAACAGGGCATCCTCTCCGGGCGTCGGGCGGTCAAAGTCCAAGGGGTTGATCCAGAGGTCGATCGCCACGTCCTGCTTTCCCTGGGAACCGCTCCCTTCCCTGAAATCGACTGTCCAGGTCCGGTTGCCCTCCGATCCTTCGATATCGAGAGAAAATCCCCTTGCCGTGTCCGTCTC
>CAZSUQ010001148.1:0-1689 GCA_964609935.1 uncultured Thermodesulfobacteriota bacterium
GGCAATGTTCAGGATCTCATGCTTCCGCACAGGATGGTTCAAGCCGTAGCTGAAAAAAAGTTTCATATATATGCCGTCAAAACCGTGGACCAGGCCATGGAAGTCCTTTCCGGCCATCCTGCCGGTATCCTGGGCGCCGATGGGCAATACCCGCCCCATACCATCAACCATCTTGTTGACAAAAGGCTGTGGGAATTGACAAAATGCCTTCGAGATTTTTATGAAGAGGTTGAAGAGCAGGAAGAGGATGAAGGAAGTTCAAACAAAGAAGGCCGCGAGCCATAACCCGTTCTCCGGCTTCAGCCGATCATTCTTTAAAAAGCGAAGGGATTCCTTCTGTTGGGTTAAACAAAGAGGGCCATCATGACACATCATACAGAGACTACAACAGAATCACATCCGGATATCCCCAGGCTGCCGCCGGGCCTTTGCCTGGCCATAGGTAGTATGCCTCACCGGAATCCCTTGCAGGCCATCGAGCTCATCCACCAAGCCTGCCCGGAGGCTCCCTGCTGGCCCCAATTGCCGTCGCTGGGTTTTCAGGAAAATATGATGACGCAGTTCACAGAGGGCATTCCCTGTCTCCGGATTGACTGGGATCAGAATAAACTCTATTTTACCCAGCCTGAGAGCAGCACCGGAGAAATGACACAGTTCTATGAAAAGGACATGGAGGCTGAAGAAAGCGGGGATTACAGTTCCTTGGCCCTGTCCCCTTCTTTTACAGTAGGCCTGTATCCCTTTGTGGAATGGCTGCAAAAACAGCCTCCTTCCTCTTATGAGTTTGTAAAAGGGCAGATTACCGGCCCCTTGACCTTTGGCCTGACCATTCTGGACCAGGAGGGTGTCCCTGCCCTGTTTAACGAAGCCCTTTCCGATGTTGTCCGCAAGGGCATCCTGATGAAGTCCCTCTGGCAGGCGGGTTTGCTCAAACCGTTTGGAAGGGCATGCATATTATTTGTTGATGAACCGATCCTGACGGCATTTGGATCTGCCGCCTATATTAACCTCTCCCGGGAAAAGGCTGTTTCCATCCTGAGAGAAAACTTCACGGCCGTAAAAGAGGCCGGCTGCCTGGTTGGCAGCCATTGCTGTGGCAATACGGATTGGAGCCTGATGGTGGAGGCCGGTGTCGACATCATTAACTTTGATGCTTTTGCCTACCGGG
Organism: uncultured Thermodesulfobacteriota bacterium; assembly: GCA_964609935.1. Classification (GTDB taxonomy): domain Bacteria; phylum Desulfobacterota; class DSWW01; order DSWW01; family DSWW01; genus CAYTRL01. Next base: position 1,169 of record CAZSUQ010001148.1, read on the forward strand.
ATACCGTTGGGCTTTATCTGGATTCAATTTCCTCCTTTCTGCAGGGGGGCGGTTACCTTGCCTGGGGCATTGTTCCGAGTGAAAGCATGGAAAGCAGACCTTCTGTTGAAGAGCTTTTATCTATGCTCCTTCAAGGGATAGAACTGCTGGCAGCAAAAGGGCTTTCAAGAGAGACACTGTGCCGGAACCTGATCCTGACTACCAGTTGCGGACTCGGGACACTTTCGGAACAGGAAGCGGAAAAATGCCTGGAAGAGTTGAACCAGCTGAGCCTGTTGTTTCGTAAACAGTATCCGGGACAGGGACTTGCCGGAGAATAGGCTCCCGGTTCATTGTTTCATAAGTTCAGACCGATATATCCCGTCCTCGTCCTCCTCCTCGTCCTCGATCATGAATCGTACAGTCTCTTCACGCAGATCTGTTGATGAAGAAAATCTGATCCATATCTTTGTCAGTATAAATATGATTGGCCTTGATCTATTTTAAACTCTTTGTTTCGGTTCGAGGACGAGGAGGATTGG
>CAZSUQ010001149.1:0-1688 GCA_964609935.1 uncultured Thermodesulfobacteriota bacterium
GTCAAAGACCTGGCCCTCGACATCTTCGACCTCACCTACAAGGCCCTTGAAGACCGTGACGAAAAATCGGCTCATGCGGTGATCAGGAAGTACGACCTCGTGTCAAAGACCGCGGACAGTCGAATCAAGAAAGTGGTTCAAGGAAAGGAGTTGAGTGAAACCGTAGAAAAACGGCATGTGGGGCTCGTGCTGCTCCTCCGGTATATGAAGAGGGTGTGCGCCCATCTGAAGAATATTTCCACCTCGCTGGTAAACCCCTTCCACCAGATCGGTTATAGGCCTGGAACCTATAAGCCTTGACCCTTGTGATCCATCCAGCGTTGATCCAACAAGATGAGGGTCTTGAGGCAGCCCCGGAATAATCCGGGCCCACAATCAAACTCCGCCGGATATCCCACCCGCACATCTACCATTTCTCCTGCAGAAAGCCTCTCTTTCAACAAACGGTTAACAGGCGTTGAAAAACGTCCATCTGCTGCGTTACGCCCACTCCTCGGAATGTCGCCTGCCTTGCATCTGGACATTTTTCAACGCCTGTTAAGCACCCATTTACAAAATCAAGATTCTCCTTCCCCTGTCCGATGTTCCCGGTGAAAGCGTCCTGCAGGGAAAAAACAGGTCCGGGAAGGAGATTGCCGTGAGACGGGAAGAAGCTGTTCGCGTGATGCGTGATCTTGTGAGGAAGTACAATGGGCAGGAACTTCTCAAGGTTCACCCGGGCAACCATCGCCCTTACATTCAGTTCAGGATCCTGGGCTGGAACACCAACCTGGATTTCGTCCACGGCTCCCTTTCCATCCATGCCCTGGCAGAACCCTTTGGGAGGGCGGGAGTAAACGGAAGGCGGCCGAGGCTCTCCCGCTCCGAGATCTCGGGCCGATTCCGTATCTCCAGGGATGCCCTCCTTCACAGGGAGTGGGACAACGGCAGTCACCGGTTGTCCGTGGGGCTGGATTATTCCCTGACCCATCCAGAGAACCTGAGGGTCCTGATGGAGTGGTGCTTGCAGAAGGTTGGAAAGAAGAGCGCCGGATCCAGGCGACTCCACAAGAAGCTTTGTGTCGGCCTGATGGAAGAGATTCTCGGGGTCACGGCAGAGCGCGATGCCGTTCCATCCTGGCTTTCATTGGAACCGGACGGGAGGCAGGCACTCCCCGGATATTGGGAACCGCTTCGCCTTGCAGTGGCGTATTGCTGGCTGGAGCATTATGAAAGTCGTGTTCAGCAGGAGCACGATGAAAAGAAGCGCCTGGCATGCGAAAAGGCGGGGGTGGATTTCCTTGAGATCCCTTACTGGGTGGACCTGACGCATGAAGATCTCTTGCTGTACATCAATGACAAATACAGGCACGTGGCTGATCGAATACCGTCCTTATGGTTTCCCGACCAGGTGGTCAATCAGTAGCCCGGGTTTATGTTTCCAGGACCTTCCGAACCGTATCCAGAACGTCACCTGCTGCAAAGGGTTTCTGGATCCCGGCCAGGATCCCGAGACGATCCGCCGATGCCAGGAGCTTCTCCGGGGGCACCAGCCCTCCCCCGGTGATGGCGATGATCTTTGCCTCCGGGAAGTCGTTCAGCATCTCCTGGATCAATTCAATTCCACCCTTCTCCGGCATGACGAGGTCCGTGATGACCAGATCGGTCGGATCCTGACCGTACAGGTTCATGCCCTGTTTTCCGTCTCC
>CAZSUQ010001150.1:0-1687 GCA_964609935.1 uncultured Thermodesulfobacteriota bacterium
GAAGAATGCTGCGATCCGCCTTGCCGGCTTCAAGGATCTGCTCGTCTCCGTAGATCCTCGCCGGCACCTTCATGTTCCCATGCCGGGGGATTTCCCAAAGAACATTGCCGATCCTGTTGACCTCGAGAGGTTCATCACGGGATTGCATGGACCCGATCCTTTCCCAATCCGTTGGTTCCTTTCAGGAACCCATGTCTGTTTCAACCCGGATCCCGCTCATCCTCCAGCACCAGCGGGATGTCTCTTTTACATTTAGCACATCGGCCCTTATCAAGGTCCTGTGAGAGAACGCGGAACCCGAGTCGTCGAATCACGCAGGCACCGCACTTTGGACAGAATGTATGCTCCCCTTCATCCCCGGGGACATTGCCTGTATAGACGAACAAAAGCCCCTCCTCACGGCCGATCTCCAGGGCGCGGCGGAGCGTCTTCACCGGTGTTCTGGATCGATCGGTCAGGAGGTAATCCGGATGGAACGCGCTAACGTGCCAGGGGATCTCCGGGCTCAGGTCTTTGAGAAACCTTGCCAGTTCCCGAAGCTCCTGATCCTCGTCGTTCAGCCCCGGGATCAGCAGGGTGGTCACCTCCAGCCAGATGCCCAGCGCCTTCATCCGCTTGATGGTATCCAGAACGGGCTCCAGCCTTGCCTTGCAGATCTTCCTGTAGAAGGAATCCCTGAAGGATTTCAGGTCCACGTTGGCCCCATGCAGCCAGGGCTGGATGGCATCCAAAGGTTCCTTCTGAATGAACCCGTTTGTGACAAACACATTCTTCAGTCCCCTGTCTGCCGCCTGCCTTGCCGCGTCCAGTGCATACTCGAAGTAGACGGTGGGTTCTGTATAGGTGTAGGAGATACTTTTGCAGCCCGTTTCCATGGCTTTTGATACGACCTTTTCAGGCGGAAGGTCCCGGCCTGCAATGCTTCCCGACTCCCTCGGCATCTGGGAGATCTGGGCATTCTGGCAATGTCGACACTGAAGGTTGCAACCCACCGTTGCGATGGAATAGGAAAGCGTTCCCGGCAGGAAGTGAAACAAGGGCTTCTTCTCAATGGAATCCACGTTGGCGGCGACCGCCTTTCCATAAACAAGGCTGTAGAGTTTTCCTCCCCTGTTCTCCCGGACACAACAGATCCCCCGCTCCCCATCCTTGATTCGGCATCGGTGCGGGCAGAGTTCACAGAGAACCTCTCCCGACTCCAGCGCCGTTGAAAAGAGTGCTTCTTTCATCTTGCATCCAGGCTCGAGGCACACATGGAAACAGGCTGTCTCAAAACCGCTAAACAAAAATGGAATGCCCGGTACGTTTTGTCAAAGGATATTTTGTGTTTTTTCAAGGAGTCTGCAGCAAGCCGACATGGGAGCATCAATGGGGGCACAAGATTTACACGTAAAAGGGTTTTGAGGTCTTTTCCGTGAGGACCCAGAATTTATTAACACTTATATCCTTTTGTTATTCATATGGTTACAGGCTTTTCATAATTCTTTACTTGATATTTATTGCTACCCTTTCGAGGATCTTGCGATAGAGGAACGGCTGAAAATGGCCCGAGGATGAGATGCAAAAATGGGAAGTTATTTTTTCGTGGGCCCTCAAGAAGAGCCTGGGAAGGGATGTGAGGATTTCCAAAGGGAGGGGGATTGCTACTCTATGGAGAGTTCTTTTTCCTTGCCGGAATCGATGATGC
>CAZSUQ010001151.1:0-1685 GCA_964609935.1 uncultured Thermodesulfobacteriota bacterium
GGGCAAGGACAATGTCCAGGCACTTCATTTCCTCAAGAAGGCTCAGGTCCACGCACCGGAAGAGCCGCTCGTGGCCTATAACCTTGCTGAGATATACGATCAGAACAAAGAGTGGAAAAAGGCCCTGGAGGAATACCGGCGATACATCGCCCTGGCGCCGAACACCCCGGATCGAAACGAAGTCAAGGATCGGATGGCCTACCTTTACTATGTCTTCGGCGCGGACCTCTATCAAAACGGGGCCTACGTCGAGGCGCAGGATGCCTTTGAACAGGCCTTGCTGATCCGGCCCCAGGATCCTCCCTTGCTCTACAACATTGCCCTCGTTCTTCAGAAAAGGGGAAAGACAGGGGCGGCTGTTCATTTTTTTGAGCGTTACCTGCAATACGAAAAGAATCCTGAAGAGATCCGTAAGGTTCAGATACAGATGGCCGGGCTCTTGAGAAAAACGGAAGAGGGGGCTCGCTACACAAAGAAGAAGGGGCCTCCCGGTGCGATCATGGCAACAGCCGATTCCCAGGGGAAAGAGGAGGATTTGGGATTTCGCCGAAGGGCCTATCTTCTCCTTCAATCGGGCCGCTGGGAGGAGGCCATCTCCCTGTACGAGCAACACGTTCGAAGGTTTCCCGCCGACCGGAACGAGGAGAGCCTCCAAGAGGAAATTTCGCAGGCCTACAGAGAACTCAGTCGTTCCGCTCTCATCAAAGGGAGATATTCAAAGGCCATTGCATCCTTGCAGAAGGCCAGACAATGGTCTCCCTCTGAATCGGACTCCTACCTGTGGCAGGGAAACGTATACGAAACCCTCCGAAGACCGGAAGAGGCCCTGAAGATCTATCAGGAGTCTCTTCGGGTGGTCAAGAATGCTGAAGACCGCACATCCCTTTTCAATAAAATCACCGGTCTTCTCACGAGACGATTGAATACGGCCCTGCGCCAGAAGGATTACCAGCAAGCCCTTGAGGTCCTGTCCGCGTTGAGGCCGTACCTGAACGTCCAGCAGAGAAAGGATCTCCACTACCAGCGTGCCCGTATCCAGCAGGAGATGGGGCGATCATCCGAGGCCCTCATTGAATACGGCCTGAACCTGTTGAACGCGCCGCAATCCCTGAACAACCAGAGGTTCATGGAACAGGTTTCCTCCCAGGTGGGGAACGATGAGGACCTTCTTTCCGTGCTCAGGGATACGGACAGGGCTTATGCCGTTGGAACCGAAGCAGCCGCAAAGGGTGATCATGAAAAAGCCCTGTTCTGCTTTCTCGTAGCCAAGAGCAGGAAGGCGGAAAAAAGCGATCTCGATTCAAAGCTGCTCGAGTCGGTCAATACGTTGAAGGTGACACTGGATCCTCTGCAGGTCCTTTCCCACGACTCCCCGGCCACTTCCAGTTTCCTCTCCGGGGAACAGAAACGTGAGTGGCTGCGGCAAACGAAGATCAAGCTCGATGAGTATTACGAGACCGGGCTTTATGAAGAGGGTCTGGATCTCGTTGAACGCATGCAGGCACGGGTCCCCCAGGGAGAATTTGTCCTCATGAAAGGGCTCTTCGAAGAGATGCTGGGGAAGAACGACGATGCGATTGAACAGTACGAAAAGGCCCTTTCCTCCGCCCAGTCCATCCCACGAGCCATGAGCCGCTCCGCGAGCAACAACCTTTGCAACCTCCTGATCCAAAAGGCCATCCGTG
>CAZSUQ010001152.1:0-1683 GCA_964609935.1 uncultured Thermodesulfobacteriota bacterium
CCTGCAGGAATCGCTCCAGCGCCACCGTTGCTTCCTCGAATCTTCCGGCTCTGTAGTAGACCTCACCCACGCGGTACCGGGCCTCCCTCCCGGCGGGGGTCAGCGGGTGGTCCCCTGCCAGGGACTGATACGCGTTGACCGCCTCGGAAAATTGCTCCCCACGCTCGTAACAGGTCCCGATCCTCAGGCGAGCCCGGGGTACGAGGGGGTGGCCGGGATGGAAATAACAGAAACGTTGAAACTCCGTGGCAGCCTCTGCCCAGCGTCCCTTCTCGAGGAGGTATTGTGCAAAAGCGAACGCATCAGGAGGTGCTCCTCCCTGCCGTCGCGGGGGCAGGTTCTTGCTCTCTGTCTGCTCGGTTCCCTCATGCCTCTCCATGGCCAGGAGAAACCCGCCCGCGGCAAGGCCCCGTTCCTTCCCGCACATAGAAGAAAGACGAAACCCTTCCCCTGCGCCTTCGCTTGCACGCGGCAGAGAGAACAAAGCCAGGAGACACATCAACAGGAAAAAGGCGAAACCGCGCCTCCCCGGGAACAGAAAGGGCTTCTTTGCAAGGAACGCCGGATTGTCAAGGGGTGTCGGCCCACCAGGAGTCATTTGCTTGCACCGGATCCAGGTAAAAATGTCTTTCCTTGGATTCATACAGGGGATACCTTTCCGGATTGTCCGGATGGTGGTTCCGTATGATGCGCTCGGATGCCATGGGGACCCCCAGCAGGACCCCGTGCCGGTTGATGGCCTCCATTCCATACGCTGAACAACTCGGGTGGAACGTGCACGAGGGACCATCCACCGGGGAGACATAGCGCTGGAAGACTCGGATCAACCACCGGGCAGGGACCCGGGTGGAAAGGCTCTTTCTGGGCAGGCTCCTGGCAGCCACGGATTCCCAGCGTTCCCAGCCCGTCTGCTGCTTGTGCAGTTCCCTCGCAGGAATTTCCGGCCCCGGAGAGGTCGTTTCGGTTCCCGCTGCCTTCCCGCCGGAGGGGTCCTGTTGAGCAGGGGCGGGAAAGGGGCTGAAAACAAACAGGAGGCATAAAGCCCGGCAAACAAGGCCAAATGGATTGGAAGAAAGCCTTCGAAGTAAGTTCGCCACGAGAAATGATGTTGAAGGGTTATTTCTTTCCTTTGGCAGCACTTGCCGATAGTGTAAACAGCCCGGGGCCCACCTTCTTGTAGAGCTTTTTATCATTCTTGTAGAGAAGGATTCGAAGCTGACTCTTGAAATTCTTCGCGCGTGTCTTGTACTTCTTTTCCTTGAGAACTGTATCACAGAGGTCCGTCACCTTCATGGGCTTCTTCTTTTCGCCGAGCACCTCTACCACTACGGTGGAAAGGGAAGGCTGCGAGAAACGCTTTCTGGCTTTTTTTGCCTTCTTTTTTCTTCCGGGTGATTTCTTGTCACCGGTCTTCTTCCTGCCGGAGACAGGGGATTTCGCCTTTACACTCTTGTTCGCGAGTTTTTGAAGCGTCTTCTGCAGGGCATCCAGCTGCTTGTCCACACCCTCAAGGGATTGCACTAGTTCTTTCTTTTTATTCTCCAGAACCTCCATCTTGCCTTTCAGGGCAACCAACCCCTTCAGGTCGTCCATTGTAACGGACTGAACCAGGGACACGATCTGTGGTTTTCTCACTTGATGATCCTCCTGTAGGATTACGAGGGGAAGAAGAACGCTTCAAGG
>CAZSUQ010001153.1:0-1683 GCA_964609935.1 uncultured Thermodesulfobacteriota bacterium
CTCCTCCCCTGTGGCCGCCTTCACCAGGGGAGGGCCTCCGAGAAAGATCGCGCCGTGCCCCTTGACGTGCACGATCTCGTCGCACATGGCCACGCCGTAAGCGCCCCCTGCCGTGCAGAGACCCATCACGGCCGCGACCTGGGGGATGCTCATCCTGGACATGACGGCCTGATTGTAGAAGATCCTTCCCCCTCCATCGATGTCTGCAAAGATCTCCGCCTGAAGCGGAAGATACCCGCCCGCGGAATCGAGAAGGTTGATGCTCGGCAGGCGGTTTTCCATGCTGATCGTCTGGCACCGCAGCGTCTTTTTGATGGACATGGGATAGGCCGCCCCGCCCTTGATGGTGGCGTCATTGGCGTGGATGATCACCTCTCTCCCTTCCACCATGCCGATCCCGGCAACGATGCCTGCGCCATGGATCCTGCCGTCGTACATCCCCTTGGCCGCCAGCGGGGCGATCTCGAGAAAGGGCGTGTTCCTGTCCAGGAGAAGTTCAAGCTTCTTTGTAATCGGGAGCTTTCCCGAATCAGCCAGGCGGTCCATGGATTTCCGCGAACGATCTTCTCTCGCCTTTTTCAGCTCGTCATTCAGGCCCGCAACCAGGGCCTCCATTTCCTCGTACTTCCGTTTGTACTCGTCCGAAAGAAGGTCGATTTTCGTTTCAATGACGTCCATGCGCACGCCCCCTCGTTTTTTCGACACACGCCTTTTTACAAGAGCAGGAAGAGTATAAGGGAGCCGTGAAAGGGGGTCAATTGACTCAGAACGGCATCTCATCATCCAAGAGGATGGAAATTGCTGGGAATAGAGGACTTTTGTTCAGGTGGATGAAGAGTGATGCGCAGGCGTCAGAACGGTAGGTGCTGGTGATCCTGCATTCCTCTTCTACCCCGACCTTCTCCTGCTGGGATTTGAGCGGTCTTTTTATACTTTGTTAAACGCTTCGTTGTACCTGACTGTTCCTGATTTGTGATTGAGGTAGCCGTCCTGTAGCTCTACAGCCATGAATGCTTCTTCCGGCACCTCGTACACGCAGCCGATACCGAATTGCCTGGAAGGCGAGAAACCGAAACGAGGGTAGTAATCCGGATGCCCGAGTACGACGATTGCACCGAAGCCCAGTTCTCGACAATTTTTCATTCCCGTACGTGCCAACTCGGAACCAATCCCCCGGCGTTGCCGACTGGGCGCGACAGCCATGGGTGCCAGTCCCATGATTGCCGAATCCGCATCCCCTTCCAGCGAGACAGGCGTGAACAGGATGTGCCCGACGATCTCGCCCAAATCCTCTGCCACGAGCGAAACGATTGGGGATGCGACTTTTCTGAGCTCGTCCACCAGTTTGGCCTCGGCTTGCGTTTCGAATGCAGCCACATGCAACGCATGAACCGAGCTCCAATCCCTTTCTTCTTCACTGCGAATGATGGTGGGGTGGAGTTTGTTATTCGTCTTCTTTGCAGTATTCAGGGCAAAGCTCCTTTTTGCATTTCGGACAAATGCTGTGGCTGAACGATCCCTTTTGAAGTCGTGTCCTTGAAGTCTCCCATTGATCGGATCTTGTTATACATCTGCAGAAGAGCCTCTTCATGCTCCTTCTCCTGCTTGATGAACATCTCGATGATGCGTTTTATTTTTCCATTCGCCAGGTTTAAAACCTTCGCCTTTCAGGCGAAAAGCTTT
>CAZSUQ010001154.1:0-1680 GCA_964609935.1 uncultured Thermodesulfobacteriota bacterium
GTGGAATCAAAGGTGGAAAAATGATATAAAAAATCGTTTGACATCTTGACGATGTGTAACCACCATCGTTTATGATTGGATTGGTTTGAGACTGGACCCAATCTATTTAAGTGAGAAAAGGCATTGCGATACATCATCATCTGTGACGACGAGTTCCCTTTCTATCTCATTCACGAGGACTCCCGTCAGGAGATCCTTTTCCTCTGCGAGGCTGTGCCCCTGCAAAAACGTCTCATTCGATGGGGAGCCAAATGCAGGCAGGGAAACCTCCGGGGAAAGGCCATCTACCAGCGATTGAAGGTGTGCTCCACGGACCGGATCGGGGTTTTTCTCAGGCACGGAAAGACGCGGGCGGAGGTGCTCCAGTCCGTCATGGATCATACCGATGCCTTTGCCATCACCCTCATCGAGGAGCAGAACGGGAAGAAGGAGGCTGCAAGCGACCCCCATCCCAGGGTTCGATCCGTTCCGCTTGCCCTTGTCTGCCAGAACGGCATCATCAATGAGCTGGAAAAAACGGTGAGCGCTTCCAGGATCCGAACCCTGCAGTCGATCTTTCACGGGCAGGAAAGGGTCCTGCTGCTGGTACAGTTCGATCCTGACCCGGATGCCATTGCCAGCGCCCTAGCCATGAGGATCCTTCTGGGTCGGAACAAGCTCAGCGCGCCCATCGCATCCTTTGGTCGCGTTACCAGGCCGGAAAACCAGGCTATGCTGAAGCTCCTGGAAATCGAGGTGAACCAGATCGAGCCTGACGAACTGAAGGATTTCAACCGGATCGTCTTGCTGGACGTCCAACCATCGCGGTTCAAGGACATACGATTTCCTGTCCACGTCGTTATCGACCACCATCCCGAAAGTGAGACCGTGGACTGTATGTTCAAGGACATCCGCCCGCACTACGGGGCTACTTCAACCATCCTGACGGAGTATCTCCAGGCGGGTGACATCAAGATCCACCAGAAGCTTGCAACCGCGCTTCTCTACGGTATCAAGACCGACACCCTGCTGCTGGAGCGCGAGGCCATAACCAATGACCTCCAGGCCTTTTCAAGCCTCTACCCCATGGCGAACCACCGACTGATCCGAAGAATGGAGAGGCCTCAGTTGCCCCGGGGAGACCTGTCCGTACTCAGCAGAGCGTTCAAGGATGCGCGCATCGCGGACGACGTGATCTTCGTGCACATGAAGAACCTGACCCGTGAGGACATCGTCCCCTACATCGCGGACTTCTGCCTAGAGGTGGAAGGCATCGAATGGGCAGTGGTATCCGGGACCTATGAAGGCAACCTTGTGATCAGTACGCGGAACTACGGCTATACCCGTAGTGCAGGGGAGATCTTTCGCGTCGCATTCTCAGAGTACGGTTCTGCCGGCGGACATCGTTCCATGGCCAAAGCGGTCATTCCACTCAAGGTCCTTGAAAAGAAAGGGATCAAGGGCATGAGGCAGTTCGTCAAAAGAGTCTTCCTTCAGAACTACCGGGACAATTGACCTTACCCCCAGAGGTTGAACAGATTCGAGGAAAAACACGAGGGAACACGCAGGCACCGGCGTTTCTCCACGGCTTCTTTTGCAGCCTCTGGATGACGGCAGTTTTCCGGTCATGACGGAAGAGAGGGATCAGGGATTGGATTCAAGCGGAAAACGGCTTCGGCTGGGCATTGTCCAGATGCAGTC
>CAZSUQ010001155.1:0-1673 GCA_964609935.1 uncultured Thermodesulfobacteriota bacterium
CATTGCCCGGAGTGAGGGCAAGGCCAAGCGGGTGATCGACAGGAGAAACCTCTAAGCACATCTGGAAGAGGTGCTTAGACCATTGTCTCATGAATCATTCTGAAAGATGAGGTCAAAGGACAACCACTTTTCAGCTCCGGCGAAGGAGTAAGGAATGATCGTCCAGCAAATTTCCGTTTTCCTGGAAAACCGCATCGGAAGGCTTGCCGAGGTCACCGGAATCCTGGGAGACAACGGCATCAACATCCGGGCCCTGTCCCTGGCGGACACGGCCGACTTCGGGATCCTCAGGCTCATCGTGGACGACGTGGAAAAGGCCATCCGGATCCTGAAGGACGAAGGCCTGACCGTGGGGGAGACGGACGTGGTGGCCGTGGAGGTCCCGGACGCTCCCGGCGGGCTGGCCCAGCTGTTGCGGATGCTCCAGGAAGAGCAGGTCAACGTTGAGTACATGTACGCCTTTGTGAAGGCAGCGGCTGAAAGCGCGATCATGATCTTCCGCTTCGAAGAGCCCCGGAAGGCCCTGGACGTGCTCAAGCGGAACCAGGTTCGAGTCCTGCCGGGTGCAGAGCTCTACCGCATATAATCGTTCAACCTTCTTCCATGACAAAAGGGGAAATCCCGTGCCATGGAAGCGCACACCAATCCCTTCATGGTCATTTACAAAAGGACAAAGATCATATAAAAGGGCCATTGTTTGGGATCATAAGCTCACGTTGGCGGCATAAAGTACGCGAAGAACCGAAGGATTCGGAACAACCCTAAAAAAGGAGGGGAAAAATGAGGGGGACAGCAAAGAGCTTGTTTGCGGTGGGTCTTGTTTTCCTGTTGGCATTGAGCCTGGGATGCACAAAGCAGGAAGAGCCGGTCATGGAGGTGCAGGAAGAGGTGGTGGTCCAGGAGGAAGTCGCACCCGTGGTCAAGGAACCCTACAAGATCGGGGCCATCTTCTCTGTAACCGGCCCTGCTTCTTTTCTGGGAGACCCTGAAAAGAAGACAGCAGAGATGATCGTTGAGGACCTCAACAAGAAGGGAGGCATCAACGGCCACCCCGTGGAGCTCATCGTGTACGACACCACGGGTGAAGAGACAGCCACGGTCATGCACATGAAGAAGCTCATCGAAAAGGACAATGTGCTCGCCATTGCCGGCTCGTCACGTAGCGGAACGACCTTTGCCGTCATTCCCATTGCAGAAGAGAGCGAGGTTCCGCTCGTATCCTGTGCCGCCAGTGTCCGGATCTCCAAGCCCGTGAAGAAGTGGGTCTTTCAAACCCCTCAGACCGATGTGATGGCCGTGGAAAAGATCATCGAGTACCTGAAGGGGAAAAACCTCACAAAGATCGGCATCATCACCGTGTCCAACGGTTTTGGAAAGAGCGGAAAGGCGGCGCTGGAGAGGATCCTTCCGGAAAACGGCATCGAGATCGTTGCCAACGAGGTCTACAACCCCAAACCTGCGGACCTGAAGGCCCAGATCAAGAACCTGGAAGCCTCCAAGCCCCAGGCCATCATCTGCTGGGGAACGAATCCCGGTCCGGCCACGCTTGCCAGAAACCTGAAGGAAATGGGTGTCAAGATTCCGTTGATCATGAGCCACGGCGTGGCCTCCAAGAAGTTCATCCAGCTCGCAGGCCCGGCGGCGGAAGGGATTGTCCTGCCCGCAGGAAAACT
>CAZSUQ010001156.1:0-1673 GCA_964609935.1 uncultured Thermodesulfobacteriota bacterium
CCCACCTTCAACCCTGTAAGAGATCTTCGCTTCCACATTCCTGCTTGGTTCTCGACGATGTTACTTCCTGCTTGCCCCATGATCAACAGATCGGCATCGCCGTCTCTGTCCAAGTCACCCGAGAGACAATGGCTGCCTTCAACATCGATCTGTCCCTGATTGGCCCACTTCCCCTTCCTATAGGAAAAAACCTTTGAACCCTTGGGACCAACGAGGACCAAACCCTGCCGCCCACCCCCCAAATCAACCACGCATCCGTCTTCCCAGTCCTCGCCTGCATCCGACGTGTTGAGAAAGATGTCTTTTTTCATCGTAAAGGATGCCGCCTTTTGCAGAGATTCCCCCGGTGTACGCCGTTGGATATTTCCGAGATTGTAGCTGGGAAAAAGGAACGGTTGACGGGAGAGGATGCGATTCTGGCTGCGCACAATCTCGCTCGTCCGAAAGATATTCGCAAAAAAACGCATCTGTTGAATGCCCTTATGACTCTCCCCTTCATTCAACAAGGCCTTTCCCTTTCTCAGATGTGTCTCCAGCCTCTCGTTCAGTTCCCCAGCTTCTCTGAGGCACTGTTTGTATACAGAGAGTGCTTCATCCGTTCTTCCGGAGAGCAGCAGCTCCTCCCCCAACGTCACAAGAACAGCGAGCTTCACCTCGTGTTCGTCGGCGACTTTTCGCAGGGCGACAGCGGATTCGGCATGACGACCGAGAAAACTCAGGCGACGCGCCAGTGCATAAAGGATCCGGGGATCAGCCTTCAGGCGTGCTGCCTTTTGGTACTGCGCGATCGCGTCCTCACGTTTCCCCTCTTCCCAGAGAATATGCCCGCTCAGCGCATGTATCCATGGATCGTCTGGCCACATCCTTTCAGCTTCTCTGAGGGTTTGGGCTGCCTGGCTTTTTTTTCCTTGAGCATCAAGCACAAGCGCCAGATTGATCTTGCCTGCGGGTGCATGGGGAGCAAGGTCTTGGACCCGGCGGAATTCCTCTTCAGCCTTGCCCCACTCCTTTCGACCCATGGAGGCAAGCCCCCGTACATTCCTGCTGGCTGCCTCAGCCATGTTCTCTCGGTTCTGTCCTTTTTCTTCCGCTCTGGCGCCCGAAGCCCTCGTCTCAAGGGAGGGACGGATCGAGATGGAATCGTAGAAAAACAGTGGTGTCAAAATGAGTCCGAGCAGGAGAACAATCTTGTTTCGTGGTTTCATCCGTATCCATACACCTCGTTGTCTCTCTTCTTGTTTGTCATGTGTCTTGTCAGGGAAGGCGGTGGATTCCTTGTGGGCACGAGGCCACTACACGGGGAACATGCTGGATCCTATATATCTCCTTCGCAAACTCTCAGAGCCGGCTTGGTGACGTTCCCACCACCGCTGTCCCATCGATAGACACCGCTGGCACCCTCAAAGCCGTCGAGGTTGACAAGGGCCTCCCTGAGTCCCACTCGACTCAGTCCGGCTTCTTGAATCCCCTCAATGAGCAGATTCATCGCGTCGTACGTGTAGGTTGCAGGCGGGTCCGGAGCAACCCCGAATCGGAGGAAGTAAGCATGCTCAAAGGATTGATACAAGGGACAGTCGCCTCGTTCCGGAAAAGGGATGACCGCAACAAGGGTTCCCCTGTAACGCCTGAGAAGCTCCTCTGCATCCAAATCCGGTATCCACGGCAAGAACAGC
>CAZSUQ010001157.1:0-1665 GCA_964609935.1 uncultured Thermodesulfobacteriota bacterium
GAGCGCCGCCACGGTGGTGTCCACCTCTTCGTCGTAAAAGTCCGCGATCTTGTTCAGCATGGCGTCCAGGGAGCCCGTGCTCTCCCCCACACCGATCATCTGGACGACCATGGGGGGAAAAACGCTTTCTTCCTCCAGGGGCTCTGCAATGGTCTTGCCCTCGGAGATGCTGCCGCGCGTCTTCATGATCGCCCTTTCAAGGACCTTGTTCCCGGAGGACTTGGCCGTGATCGCCAGTCCGTCGAGGATGGGCACGCCGCTGGAGACGAGGGTGCCCAGGGTGCGGCTGAAGCGGGCGATGGCGATCTTGACGAGCAGGGGACCGAAAACCGGCGATTTCAGCATGAACCGGTCCGTGAGCAGGCGGCCGGATTCGGTCTGCCGGTATTTCCGAAAGAGCATGACAAAGGCGATGAGGCCGATCACGATGTACAAGAGATTGGCCTTCATGAACTTGCTGAGCATCATCACGAACTGTGTAGGTCCAGGGAGCGAAGCGCCGAAACCGGAAAACATCTTCTCAAAGACCGGAATGACAAAGACAAGAAGGATGACGACCACGAGTACGGAGATCCCGAGGATGGCAGAGGGGTAGACCATGGCGCTCTTCACGCGTTTCTTGAGTGCGATGGACTTCTCCATGTACTGGCTGAGGCGGTTCAGGATGATGTCCAGGGTGCCGCCCACCTCCCCTGCGGTCACCAGGTTGGTGTAAAGTTCGTCAAAGGCCTTGGGGCGTTTGTGCAGCGCGTCGGAAAAGGTGGCTCCGCTCTCCACGTCGGACTTGACCTGAAGGAGAACCTCCTTGAAGCCGGGATTTTCCTGCTGCGTTGCCAGGATCTCCAGGGACTGCACGAGCGGCAGACCGGCATCGATCATGGTTGCCAGCTGCCGGGTGAAGACCGCCACCTCCTTCTCTTTCACCCTGCTGCGAAACCGAAAGGAAAAGAGCTCCTTCTTTTTCTCTTTTTCCTGCCTGACCTGAAGGGGAACGATCTGCTGCTTGCGAAGCTGAAGGACGGCCACAGCGGTGTTGGATGCTTCGATTTCCCCCCGGATGCGCTGGCCCTGTCGGTCCTTCCCTTCCCATTTGAATAGAGGCATGGGATCCTCCTTCTCTATCGGTACGTGTCTCGATTAGGTTTTGCGGCCAAACTTCTTGTTTGAGAACCTGGAATCCGTGCCGAACTCGCGGACATTGGACTCCCTTTTCCCTCCGTTCGGCTGGCCCTGCTTGCTCGAAAACATGGTGGTCAGCTCATCCTGGTCCGAAGAGCATCGCAACGCTTCATCCAGAGAAATGGTTCGACGAAGGGCCAGGTTGCACAGGGACTGGTTCATGGTCTGCATGGCGAACTTGGTCTGCCCCATCTGCATCTGGGAGTAGATCTGGTGCACCTTTTCCTCTCGGATCAGGTTCCGTATCGCGGGGTTGGGGACCATGATCTCCAGGGCGAGGACCCTTCCCTTTCCGTTGTTGCATGGAATCAGGATCTGGCTGAGCACCCCTTCCAGCACCATGGAGAGCTGGGCACGGACCTGGGGCTGTTGAAAGGGAGGGAATACATCGATGATCCGGTTGATCGTCTGCACGCAGGAGTTGGTGTGCAGCGTGGCCAGGGCCAGATGCCCGGTCTCGGCAATGGTCAGCGCCGCTTCGATGGT
>CAZSUQ010001158.1:0-1664 GCA_964609935.1 uncultured Thermodesulfobacteriota bacterium
ATTTGAACCCGCGGATTGAATGAAGCTTTGTTACGCGAGCAGGAGCAGGCTTCATGCAAGTTTCAGGTCAAAGCCTGTCGATCTGCGCCAGAAGCGCCTCTGCCACCCTTTCCGAGCCCTGCACATTCCAGTGGTTGTCTTTTAGAAAACAATCGCAAGGTGCCAGCACCGGCTCAAGGTTCACCGTAACCATCCGGTTCGACACACGCATTGCGTCAAAGAAAGGCTCGATCTGGATGGCGTCGGGCATGCCTTTCATGTCATGGTAGGCAAGGATGATCCCCACCCCTCGCTTTGTCAGGGGCAACAGTTCTTCCTCCACCAGCCGCCGAAACAGGTTCATCCCGGCTTCCACATCCGAATCAGAGATCTCACGCCCCTGCTGAATCCGAAACAGCTTCATCAATCGTCCGACAAGGTAAACCCTGTCGCGTATCCCGCTTAAAAAGGTCGCCTCCGGTGGATGTCCCTTCAGGATCCCCTGCTCACTGGAAAACCAGGGTTTGGATCTTCCGGCAAACGCCCTTCGAAGGAGGCCAAAGAAATCATTGGCACACGTGAGAACAATGATGACATCATTGCTTTCCAGACGAGAAAAGTATGGCCTGCCCGCAATCAATTCCTGGTCCGTGCTGTAGCCCATCACGCCCAGGTTCACGATGGACCAGGACGGCCTTCTTGCAGCCATCAACGTGTCGAACCGATCTTCCAGGTTCAGGCCGTCCCCAAAGGCATAGGAGTCCCCCAGGATCAGAAGACGCCGTTCACAGGAAGATCTCCAGGAAACCGGCCCGCGGTATCCCTGTTCGTTTGTCCGGATCTCCCAGAATTCACCGTTCGCGTTTTTCCGGACCCTTGTCAGGTTCGCGAGCGGTCTCCAACCCGCGGCCAGATCGCTCTGAAACAATCGGCCCTGATGGATGACCTGGTAGACGTACTATTGGAGCTGGACTTCGAGACAGATCAATCCGATTGCAGACTCGGCATCCACGATTCCGGTTTTTTCAAGGAAGCTTCTAGCCTTCATTCATTTCAATCCGGTCCACATGTCGGTCTTGATCGAACGCATCCGGCAAGAAAGGGTTGCAAGGGGATGCCGGGCTCCATAGAGACTTGGGCAAGACGAACGCTCGGCTCAGCACAACAGTCGTTTGATCACCTGGCAAACATAATCCACATCCTCCTCTGCCATGTCCGGAAACAGCGGCAGGGAGACGACCTGTCTGCTTGCACGTTCACACTCCGGAAGGTCCCCTTCACGATGTCCGAACTTATCCCTGAAATAGCTCAGAAGGTGACATGCAGGGAAGTGGTAGCCGGTTCCGATGTTCCATTCCGCCAATTGATGGACAAAGTCCGCGGCTTCCATGCCGACGATTTTTACCACAAGAAGGTGCCAGCTGTGCCGGTGGGGATAGCTCGGCACTTCAGGCAAACAAATCCCGTCGATCCCACGGAGCAGGGAGAGGTACTGCTCGGCAAGCTCTTTTCTTCTCTTGTTCCTTCCCTCCAGCCGTTTCAACTGCTCGATGCCCAGCACGGACTGGAAGTCGGTCAGGTTGTATTTGTAACCCGGGTCCTGCACGTCATACACGGGCCGCTGTTTGCTTCCGTAGCGGCGCCAGGCATCCCGTTCGATGCCGTGAAAGCGGTAAAGACGGATC
>CAZSUQ010001159.1:0-1664 GCA_964609935.1 uncultured Thermodesulfobacteriota bacterium
GTGACGCCCCTCCTGCCATGTCTCCCGGAACCTCCTCCGGTGGATCCTCTCTGGATTCATCGATACGGAGAAAGCCCTGGATGAACTGATACGTGGCATCCGGCAGGACCATGTTGCAGAACCAGGTCCCGGCACCCTCCTTGGTTGCATATCCCCAGATGAGATACCTCTTGTCGAATCGCTCTTCATACCATTTCATGGAATGCCCGGTGGAAACCGGGATGCCCTCCCGGTTCCGGTTGGTGTACATGACGCCCCCCTTCAGGCCGGGAAGATCGCCGTAGAAATGCCAGTACCAGTCCGAGATCCCGAACTTGTTGAACACCCATTTGAGATCAAAGGGTACGGTGAGACGGAGGGGCGTATACATGTACCAGGGATAATACTCGGATACGGAGAACACGGAAGCCGAAGAGAGGTTGAAAAGGACACGTACGTGGTTTTGCACGTTACGCAACACGCGCACAGGCCCGTCTTTCCAGGCGATGACCTCGGCACTGAAGTCGCTCTCTTTCTTGTTCACCTTCAGCATGTTGAAAAGGAACTTCACCCTGATCCGCACCTTGATCCTGTCCAGCAGGTCAGGCCCGTATCCCCCTTTCCCGTCCGGGTAGTGCAGGTTGGTGTACAGGCTCATCCCCTCCCGGTACCCGAGCATGTAACGATCGGACAGAATCTTCTCTTCCTCGGGGACATAATGGATGTAGTCATGTGCGGCTGGAGGCGGCGGTTCACCCGCAAAGGTGCAGAGATAGACCCACCCCCTCTCTGAAGTAACGAGAGGGTCGGACAGGCGCACTTCCACCCACTTGTCGACCCGTTGCATTCCATCCCCACCTAGAGGCGGGCGGTCTCCCGTATCCTGGACCAGGAAAACCACTTCGTCGTTGTAATCGAAGAACCCTTTGTCCACGTCTTCCGTGGCCCCGGGTCCGGAGGGGAGCACGAACTCTCCTTCCGCGTTTCGTTCGTCAACCTGGAAGGGGATGGGATCAAACCTCCCTTCCCGCCATGCATAAAGCCTCATCCCTGCAACAGGCTCCCCCTGAAAGGGCACAAGATCTTCCCCCCTCAAAACAACGGCATCGTATCTGCGTTTCAGGTTCCTCTCTTGAAGGGCGGACACAGGGTTCACGGGTTTGTGTACGGGCTGGACCCGGGACTCGTTACGAGCCCCGGGGACCGCTCCTTCATCCGCCATTGCAGAGGACAGGAAGACCAGGATCAGGGCAAGCCCGAAAAGGCGCCCGGCGGAAGCGCTCCGG
The DNA here is from genome assembly GCA_964609935.1 of uncultured Thermodesulfobacteriota bacterium. Lineage (GTDB taxonomy): Bacteria > Desulfobacterota > DSWW01 > DSWW01 > DSWW01 > CAYTRL01. The sequence continues at coordinate 1,266 of CAZSUQ010001159.1, forward strand.
TTTTTTTCGATCAGAGGACGGTCGTCCCTTTTTCTTTCCATCAATCTCATTTTCTCCTTTCCAAAGGCTCCTCAAAGACCTGTTCGGGAGCATCTCTACACTTCCTTTTAACACGACCTCTTATAACAACTTCCATGTCGCAAAGAAAACAAAATGCGCCAAGGACTTCCGGGCCTAAAGGGCCGTTTTTAGGTTGTCTGCTAAACAGTTGTTGTGCTATCGTAAACAACGAAAAGGCTCTCCGTTTCTCCATATCCTTTGCCCTGTTTGACCCATGATGATGGCCGGTTGCCGGCCAGGGGAATAGTCAAACATCACAGGATCCCTCACGAGCTGCTACCGGGAATCATGAACAGGGAAGATGGTCGATGGAATTGACCGACAAGAAGGGTTCTCCCG
>CAZSUQ010001160.1:0-1663 GCA_964609935.1 uncultured Thermodesulfobacteriota bacterium
AGGAACAGAACAACGATACCCCCCAGACAGATCCAGAAAGGGACCGTTCGGGAAGGAAAAAGGATTCGTTTTACCTTGCTGTGTATTTGGAGTTTCACCAGGGAGTTCTGCATCCGTCAGGTCGAATTCCACCTTCTTGATTTCCCGAAACGTGCGGACCTCCTCCAGGATGACATTCTTGTTTTGCTGAAGCCCTTTTTCCAAATAGAAACCCAGATTCCACAACACGAAGGTGTTGCGAAACCTGGGTTGGTCTTTCGGAACGGTCGTGACAGATCGAGCAGGTTTCCGACATGGAGGTCCTCAGAAGAGGGGTCCTAGTCGGCCAAAAGCTTTTGGAGGTCTTTTAACTCCTGGATCACCTCGTCGATCGTCCCCTTTGCCTTTTTCCCCTTCTCCTTGAACTGGAGTTCCGGCTGGGACGGTGACGAGACCTTTCCATAGCCCATCTCCTTCAGCTTTTTCCTGGCCCCGTTGATCGTGTAACGATCCTCGTAGAGAAGCTTTTTGATCCAGAAGATCAACTCCACATCGCTCTTCCGGTAAAGCCTCTGCCGAGACCTGCTCTTGGAGGGGCTGACCACCTTGAACTCCGACTCCCAGTAACGAAGCACGTAGGGCTTCACACCGGTAATCTCAGCCACCTCGCCGATCTTGAAATAGAGCTTGTCGGGGATGTTCGGCGTCTTCCTCTCTTTAACCGGTTTGGCTAAAGGACCCATAGCGATTCCCCCCATTCATGAAGTCGCAGGATTCGGGAGATCCATAAACCCTTTTCCACCGCCGTCCTGCTCTTTACACATCTGGAACGGTTTCGTCTTCGGGGTTGTGCAAATCCTTGTTCATGGCCATCTTCAAGACCTGGCTGGGCTTGAAGGTGAGCACGTTTCGGGCCGTGATGGTGATCCCCTCGCCGGTCTGGGGATTCCTCCCTTTTCGGGAATTCTTCTCTTTAACCATAAAGGTTCCGAATCCCGATATCTTCACCTTTTCGCCCGCCTCCAGGGTCTCCTTCAGAATCTCAAAAACACTTTCAACCACATCGGCAGATTCGGTCTTGGAGATTCCCACCTTCTCGTAAATGGACGCAACGATATCCGCCTTGGTCATTTAACTTCCCTCCACCGTTTACAACTCGATCGAGTTATTGATTGGATGGGCCGCCTTCCTAGTGAAACACCTATCGCAAAGCAGCCTCGACGCCCGGAAGAAGCTCGCTAAGGAACGTCTCCTGGAGTTTGTTCACCTCTTCGTCCGTCAAGGTCCTTTCCCTGTCCTGATAGGTAATCCGAAACGCCATACTCTTTTTTCCCTCCGGTATGGGAGGGCCACGGTAAAGATCGAACAATTCCATCCTGGTTACCCGGGGATCCGCAAGCTCCCTCATCTTTGCCAGCACCTGACCGCAGGACAACGCTTCATCCAGTACCAAGGCAATGTCTCTCTGGACGGAAGGGTTGCGCGGAAAAGGTTCATAGGCCATCGAAGTATCCAGGGCTGATACAAAAGGGTCAAATTCCACCTCGAAGAGATAGACCTCCTGTTCAAGATCAAAGGCGTCTTGAAGGGAAGGATGCAGCTTTCCTGCATGACCAATCTTCGTTGTATTGTTTAGAAAATCACCAGAACACCCTGGATGTAAATAAGAATTTTTTTCAGATGT
>CAZSUQ010001161.1:0-1661 GCA_964609935.1 uncultured Thermodesulfobacteriota bacterium
ATCTGTTCTTCAGACCGGCCTTGTTGTCCTTGTCCAGTTCGGTGATCTGCTTGACCAGATCGGTGCGAGACCTGCGGACCGAGCCGGGCATGGCGCTGAGGGCTTCGTCGAGCAGTTTTGCCTTCTGGATTCCCTTGGCCTTGGCGGCCTGGGCGATCAGCTTGTCAAACGCCTTCTTGCCCTTGACCAGTGAGTTCAGGTGCTCGATGTACTTCTCGGGCCCGCCGGCGCGGTATCCGGTCTTGGCGAAGACCTTGCCGTCCGCGTCCATCAGGAAGATCGTCGGGTATCCGCGCACGGCGTATTTGTCGCGCAGCTTTTTATTCTGTTCGGTCAGCTTGGGCTCCAATTTTTTGGCCCGGGGGAAATCCAGTTCGACCAGGATGAAGTTCTTGGGCGCCTCGGTCTTGAAGTGCCCCTGGCTGAAGACTTCCTTCGTGAGCCTGATGCACCAACCGCACCAGTCCGAACCGGTGAAGTCGACCAGAAGGTACTTGCCTTGGGCCTTGGCGGAGGCCTTGGCGGCCTCGAAATCGGTCACCCATCCGTCAGCAGCCAATACCGCCGACCCGGTGATCGTCAGGATCAGGACGCTCGCGATAGTCATCTTAATACTGTTCATTAGATACTCCGTTGTTGGTAAGTCGCCTGGAAACGACCGCAACGCCTGCGCCCGCGGGAACCATCCTACCTGATCGCCCCCGGAGGTCCAAGACTATATTCGCCCGCAGCCGGACGATCGTTACCCGTTGCCCCTGGAGGCCTGTCAAGAGATAATCAATGAAACTACGCGAGAAAGGGATGTATTTACGCTTGCTCATTTTCTGCTCCCAACAGTGTCGTGAATCAAGTCTGGACCCATTCCAGCGCTGGGGCGCATTCATTTATGCGCGATACGGGGACGCCTCGGCGAGATCCGGGGGCAGCCTTCGTGATCTCCGTCGCTTGACGAAGGTTATCACTGCTATTGCAGTCGCCAGGCCCAGCCCGCCAAACATCATCCCCAGACCACCGAGTATCGTCACCATAAGCTTCTTCACGAATCCCTGTGCGACGGACAAGACGGTCTCGGGTCCATCCTGGCCCGGGGGATACTGCGCGGCGAACAGGTAATCGCCCGGAGAATCAATACTGAAATCGAAGATCGAGGCACCCGACCGGGAGCCCATGGAGTACGTCGAGTTCATCGACGAGGGTGACAGTGGAATCTCCCGGCCGGTAGCCTTGGAACGGAGAGTGCATCGCAGGCCCGAACTCCCACCCTTCCCCGTAGAGTACACCTTGTTGCCAACAACGCTGCGATACTCGTGAAACACCGTGTGGTCTCCGGCCTCTTTGAGGGTCAACTCGCGCTCTCCGGGAACGACGATCTGCGTCAGAGAGTCCGAGAGACCAGTCAGCCCGCTGACAAGGAACAGGACAAAGCCCGTGATACTGCCCACCAAAACCATCCCCGCAAGCACATAATACCATCCGCTGGGCTTCACTCTTGTCTCGGACATCGAAGTTCCTTTCGCTCTTGTAACTATAGTCATCGCCTGGCGCTTGAAATGCGGACGGTCAGGTTGTCGGTATCTCGGAAACCGACCAGTTCTCGTCGACCCAGAGACCGATAACAACCACGTCCCCGTATCGCGAGCATCGTTTTCGGATGTATTCCA
>CAZSUQ010001162.1:0-1653 GCA_964609935.1 uncultured Thermodesulfobacteriota bacterium
ACTTACCCGTGAAGCAGGCGGTGCAGTAGTCCTTGTCGTCGTATTTGGCGCAGGCGAGCATGGAGCCCACGCTGAGGTAGCCCAGCGAATCCACACCCAGGTAGCGTCGAATCTGCTCAACACTCTTCTTTGACGCGATCAACTCGTTCGGGTCAGGGAAGTCGATGCCGTAGTAGCAGGGACAACGGCAGGGCGGTGCACTGATTCGAACGTGAATATCCTTGGCGCCTGCATCCTTGAGGGCACGGACCCTGGACTTGGACGTGGTGGCCCGGATGATGGAATCGTCAACCATGACGATCCGTTTTCCCTTGACCACGTCCTTGACCACGTTCAGCTTGAAGCGAACCCCCTGCACGCGTCCCGCCTGCTCAGGCTCGATAAAGGTCCTGCCCACGTAATGGTTTCGAATGAATCCCCGCTCAAAAGGGATCCCGGAAGCGTTTGCATACCCGATGGCCGGCGAGATCCCGGAGTCCGGCACCGGGATGACCAGGTCCGCCGTCGCCGGGTGCTCTTCGGCAAGCCGTCGCCCGGTCTCCACGCGATAGCTGTGCACGCTCTGGTCGAACACGATGCTGTCCGGCCTGGCAAAGTAGATCATCTCAAAGATGCAGGAAGCCCTGCGCTGTGGTCGTTTCGCCTCGATCCGGTCGCTCTGGACGCCCGCCTTGGTGATGGTGACGATCTCGCCGGGCTCAAGGGAACGAATCGTGTCCGCTCGGATCAAATCAAAGGCGCAGGTTTCCGAGGCAAGGAAATGCGCCTTCCCCCTTCGTCCCAGAACCAGGGGACGAAAACCATGGGGGTCCCTCGCGCCCACGATCCTGTCCTTTTCCAGCAGGAGGAAGGAGTAGGAGCCGCGAAGGTGGCTCAAGCAATGGGCGAGCCGGCGCCTGCGGTCCTGGTGTGAGGGCCGCGCCATCAGGTGGGCGAGAACCTCTGAGTCGGTGCCTGTCTGATAGATGGAACCGCTTTTCTCGTGGCTCCTTCTCAACGCCCTGGCATTGACGATGTTGCCGTTGTGAGAGATGGCGAGCAGTCCTTTGCGGTACCTCACAACAAGGGGCTGGATGTTCTGGATACGCGAGGCGCCGGTGGTGGAGTAACGAACGTGGCCGATGGCCATGTCCCCGGGAAGGGATGCGATGGCATCCCGGGTAAACACGTTCCCCACGAGTCCCATCCCTTTGTAGGACCGGATGTTCTCGCCGTCGCTCACCACGATCCCGGTACTTTCCTGGCCGCGATGCTGGAGTGCGTAAAGACCGCAATAAACCTCGTAGGCCGCCTCGGCCGCCCCAAAGGCACCGAAGAGTCCGCAGGCTTCTTTTAACGTCTTCAATGAAACGTTCTCCCGTTGAACTCGAGATCACCAGGTTAAGGAAGAAGGAGATCGAGCGGTTGTCAGTGGACGCCTTTGCCCATGATGAGCATAGCGGGTTCGATGCCCATGTTCTTGAGGGCCGTTTCCCAGATTTCTTCCATCGGCGTTTGGAAGAGCAGGGCGCTGTCCGTCTCGGAGAGGATCCAGGCTCCCTCCTGAATCTCCCGGTCCAGTTGGCCCGGTCCCCATCCGGCAAACCCCACGAAGAAGCGGTAGGGCAGACCGGATTCAACCAGTTCATCCAGGGCATCCAGTGAGGTGTTCAG
>CAZSUQ010001163.1:0-1653 GCA_964609935.1 uncultured Thermodesulfobacteriota bacterium
CCGGGGAAGCATCCTGACCCTGAACGGCTTCTACGGCAGGGAGAACTCGCCCCAGGTGCTGCTCACGGGATTCGTGGAGAACCCGACCCTCTCCGCCATCGCGGGTCAACAGGTACCGGCCCTGGGGACCGCCTCGGACGGCCGATCCATCGTATTCCCGAGGTTCTCCGGGTATCACCCGCGCCAGCAGTTCGTGGGTGTGACCTGGACCGGAGACCTCCCCTTTTCCGTCACGGCCCTTGGCGGCGTGAATCCCCTCGTGCGCGTTGAAGCCCTGTACCAGTTCAAGAAGGTGTACACGGATGCGGATCAGACGAGGTACATCAAGTCGGATCTTCTCGACACCGGACTCGGGATCGACTGGAAGATGAAGATCCCGTTCCTGAACCCGCGGGCATATTTCTCGGTGATGCCCCAGCTCCTGTACAGCCGGATCATGGATACCCCCACCGGGGTCTCACTGAACGACGTGGACGACAACCTTCTGCCGGATCAGGACTATTTCACCGTGACCCTGAACCTGTCCACCTCCTTTCTGAACGGCAAGCTCATCCCGCAGGTTGCCGGCGCTTATCTTTTCAACAACGAGGCCAACCTGATCCTGGCCTCCCTTTCGTACCAGCAGAGCAACCACTGGCAGTACACCCTGGAGGCAGCCCTTCTGGGAGGGGAAAAGCCGAACGTGCCCATGTGGGTTTTCAGAAAGAACGACTACATTGCCATCAAGGTCAAATACAATTGGGGGTAAAAGGAGGAAAGCCATGAAGAGCACTGCGCGCGCCCTGTCCCTCTTGATCTCGGCCCTGCTTCTCTCCACAGGGGCATGGGCCATTGACCCGTATCCGGCGCCCATCGCCGATATCATGGCGGTCAAGGATGTTCTGGACGATCCTTCGCCGTTCTACAAAGAGTGCGGGTACTACAAGCAGTTCATGCCGCAGGAGGCCTGGGAAAAGGTCACCTACGATGAAGAAAAGAGCAAAGCGGCCTGGGAAAAGGCCGTGGGTGGTAAAGCAAAAGACCTGGTGGGAAAGATCGCCCCGGAGATCAAGCCCGGCAAGTACACGTTGGCGGACAAGGAGAAGTACCCTTTCAAGGAGCTGATGAGCGCCTATCACTACCAGCGCTTCAACGAGCCTGGAACCGAGGGGCAGCCAAATCACATCGGCTACTACACGGAGTTCGAGGTCATCGACACCCAGCAGCTCTGGCATGCGCTTCCCCTTGCCGAAGCCACCGTGAAGAACACGGGAAAGACACAGCTCGACAAGGATGGGTACATCCTGCACGAGACCTTTGAGGGAGGCTATCCCTTCCCCAGGCCTTCGGGCGAACACAAGGGGTGGCAACTCCTCTGGAACTGGAAGAAACGCCTGAAGGACCATGAAAGCACCTTGAATTACGATCTCACCGTGGGCGTGAACAGCCGATACAAGATCGACCATCGAGGTACGGCCAACTACCTGTGGCTGAGAACCAAGGGCCGCGTCATGGCCGAGCCCTTCGGCTGGTTCGACAAGCGGGCCCAGAAGCAACAAGAGGAGATGATCCAACTCTACACCATCTTTTCTCCCCGGGACCTGTACGGAAATGTCTACTCCTGGATTATGCGGGAGGAATGCTGAAAAGCTACTCGCAATTCCTTCAAATGCC
>CAZSUQ010001164.1:0-1651 GCA_964609935.1 uncultured Thermodesulfobacteriota bacterium
CATTGCCAACGGGTCTCGAACATCGCTTTCCTCACCGTTGAGTCATTGTAGCCCTGATCTGAAACCGTGGACCATGAGAGGGAAAAGGGATCCAACGGGCATTCTTTCTTCTTGAAACGCCCGTGGGAAATCTCCGTTGCAATCAAGGAAAAAATCGGTTATGAATGCATTGAAAAGAAACGAAAACCCCAAGAAGTACAAAGGAAAAGAACGTGACCGTCGAGAAGTGGATGACCAGCAACCTCATAACGATTCACCAAGACGACCCGGTAACCCGCGCTTTCGAGCTTCTTTTGACCAATGACATTCGCCATGTTCCCGTGGTGTCGAAAAGCCAAAAGCTGGTTGGGATCATAACGGATCGTGACTTGAGCGAGGCCGTCATTCCCGCCGACCCGGCCCGTTCTCCCCGAAGCATGTACCATACCGTAAGAAATATCAAGGCGAAAAAGATCATGACGCCGAATCCCGTAACCATAGGGATCGAGGCCCCGATCCGGGATGCGGCCCAGATCCTGCTTGACCGGAAGATCGACTGCCTTCCTGTCAAGGACCAGAAGGGCGCTCTTGCCGGCATCCTGACCTCCACGGACATCATCAAGGCGTTCGTCGAGTTCACGAGGATCCTCGAGGAAACGCGGCGCATCGATATTCTTATGGATACAGAGAAATACAAGAACGTGATCACCCTCCTCGAGAACAAGGGTGTTCCCGTTATGAGTGTATCCATTACGGACGACGAAAACGGAGAAAAGGCTGTTTTCAGCTTTCGAATCGGGAAGGCGGACACAGACAAGGTCGTTCGCCTGCTCCGGAAGAAGGGTTTCGAGGTGTTGCTGGATGATTAGGCAGCCATGTGACGTTGAGGATAACACCTTGACAGGCCAAGAGGTTTCCAACATATTTACAGAGATCCAGTTCACCTACACATTCCTGCAAAGGAGGGGAGGCTATCCATGGAAGGAGGGAGCAAACCGATGGAATTTCCGAAGTGTGAAAAATGTAATCAGGGGGTTCTGATCCCCTTGTCGGATTTTGGACAGGACGGCGCCCCGATAACCTATAAGGCTTGGGTCTGCACGAATCCAGACTGCGGATTTCACATTCGAATCGACCGGGGAGAAATCAGCATCGGAAAATCGATCCGTCCATCAACCCGTTGATCAGAGGCAACAAGAGGATCCAAAACCGGAAGAGGAGCTCATCCTTATCCAGACCCTGCACGCCGTATGATGAATGTACCGAAGGGGGAGGGAATAAGAACCTCCCCTTTTTTCCTTTTGGGGTGCCCCTTCTTCTTTCCTGTTTTCCTTGCGAGGTAGACCGATGAGCAGGGCCAAGCCCTTCTTTCTCACAACAGCAATTGATTATGTCAACAATGTGCCACACATCGGCACGGCTTATGAGAAAATCTGTGCGGATGTGATCGCCCGCTTCAAGCGTTTGGAGGGGGAGCGGGTCTTCTTTTTGATGGGAAACGACGAACACAGCATCAATGTGAAAAAAGAAGCCCTCGCCCGCGAGGTATCCCCCCAGGCTTACTGCGACCAGATGGCAGAGCAGTTCAAGTCCATATGGAAGAAACTCCACATCTCCTATGACGCCTTCATTCGAACCACGGAGGAAAGACATGAAAAAGGCGTGACAGCCC
>CAZSUQ010001165.1:0-1637 GCA_964609935.1 uncultured Thermodesulfobacteriota bacterium
CACCGGTATTATAAACGGAGATGAAAATGGGGAAAGATCCTGGGATGAGACACTCAGGATTTTGGACAGGCTCGGGCTGGACCTTGCTGCGGTGGAACACCTGGACGTCAGGGAGGTTCAAATCCTCTTTCAGGGGCGAGGACCCCTCCTGGAGTCGAAGACCTCGGATGCGGCCTTCCGGGTCTTTGATCGGCCCCTGCTCGATGGCTGGCTGGCCGAGGAGGCCCGGTCAAAGGGATTCGCCCTGGAAGAGGGGGTCCGTGTCCGCCAGGTACGGCCGGGGCCGGACTGCGTGGAGGTCATCACCGACCAGAGAACCTATCGAGCCCGGGCAGTGGTGGGTGCCGACGGTTCCAACAGTGTGGTGAGACGGGCCATTACACCAGGCAGCGCCAAGGGCGTGGCCCGCTTGATCGAGTGCTATCTCGACGACGTGCCGGCCTCGGCATGGGAGAGCACCCAAAACGGAAAGATCGCCATCTTTGACTACACGGCCATGCTGGACGGGATTCGGGGTTACATTTGGAACTTCCCCATGATGAAGAATGGAAGAACGACCCAGAACCGGGGCGTGTATGACCTCAATGTAGGCAAAGGAAAGCGCAAGAGCCTGCGGCCCATTCTTGAAAAGGCTCTGAGGGCCGATGGAATCGACCCTGAAGGTCTTCACTTTCAGAGCCATCCTATTCGGTGGTTCACGCCAAAGGGCCCTTTTTCAGCTCCGGGCATTCTGCTTACAGGGGATGCCGCGGGCGTAGACCCCGCCGCTGGAGAAGGCATCGCCTTTGCCCTGGGCTACGGTGTGCTGGCAGCCGATGAGCTTGCAGACGCCTTTGCCAGGAAGGATTTCTCTTTCACGGGGTACGCGGAACGGGTGCTCCGCAGCAGGATGGGCCGGGCCCTGCAGAACCGGTATCGCCTGACCGGGATACTCTACAGCATTCGAATTCCCTGGGTGCAACGCCTTCTGTGGTGGCGCCTGGGCTTTCTTTTCCAGCGGTATCTGCAATCCTTCGCCACAGACTGGACGTTTGACTGAGGCTTGTGCTCGCCAGGAAGCAAGGGCCTTTATTTGCTGACCTTGCTCACCTGTCCGGGTATCCCGTTCATGAGCGGGTGGCCGCTCGGCCGCTCCAGGATCTGGTCGCCGCAGAGGAGATTGGAGTTCACTCCTGTGGCCATATGCTAGGGCTCAACCTGGGTTACAAAAGGGCCGTTGCTTGTTGCCTCACGTGAACCGACCTTGATGACCAGTGGTTTTTCTTTAATGTTTACGACTTGATCAATGATGTCCAACCGCAGACCATCAGGATCATAAAAATCGTACGGAAAGTACCAGTCCATTTGGAATGTATACTTTCTGGGTTTCATGCTCTTTACGGTTGATATATTGTAAAAGTACCCCAAGTCTCCAGGATAATACTCCGGAGGAGAATAGCTTTCTATATCATCTCCATAGTAGATCTTGATTTCCGCCTGTTCCAAATATTCCTTGTCCCATGTTGAGGTGAGTATCTGCCATCCGTTCGGACCGACGATACATCTCCATTTGTCAGAACCATCGTCATATTCCGCCTCCATGGGTGAGGTGACACCATCAGCAAGAAACCCCTCCATATTGTTGGAGTTGTACCACC
>CAZSUQ010001166.1:0-1629 GCA_964609935.1 uncultured Thermodesulfobacteriota bacterium
GAGCAAATATGACGACATTGCCGGCGTGGGCTGGCATCTCGGCTTCCTGTACAAACCCCTGAAAGTCTTGAGCCTCGGATGTACGGTACGAAGCCAGGTACCCGTGAAGATGGGTGGAAGCATCAGGGTCCTGTCGATCGGGTTGAGGTCGAGCTCGAGCGTTGCCTTCACACTGCCCCATGCCTTTTCCATTGGGCTGGGATACAGGCCGAACCCGAAGATGACCTTCGGGTTGACCTGTAATTACATTCTCTGGGGCGACATGGATGAAATCGTCTTTGAAACGGGAGGTGTCAGGGAGGAGGCAAAGACCCGATACAAAGACAGTGTGCTCGTCGGCATGGGAATGGAATACCGGCTGCAGGATAAACTCGCCTTGAGGGGAGGGTTGAAATTTGCACAGGGGGCGACCCAGGACCGGGGATTGACGTTCGCTTCCAACGACATCGACCTTCTGGTTTTTTCTGCGGGCGTGGGCTATGCCGTCACTTCTTCCGTGGATGTCGATTTGAATGTGGCATACACGTATGGGCTTGAAAAGGAATTCCAGGGCAGAACGTACGATCTGGACACGATCCTTTTCCTGATTGGCATGCAATACAAACGGTAACGGGTCGTTAAAAGAAGATCCTTCTCCATTGGCTGTCCGGAATAAAAAGGCCCTATCCCTTTGGGGGGGGGGTAGGGCCCTTGTCTTTTTCAGGGTTCTTCTGAGATTCTTACAGTTTGCTTGCTAGGTCCTGCAGGCCCAGGCCTTCCAGTTTCTCCTTCAGCGGGCGGCCCTCCGCATCGAGCCCCCTCAGGGGATAATATTCCTTGAGCATCCTCTCCATCTCGGGAACCGAGCCCGCTGCGCCGCCCTCGGTGAAGGGGGTGAGCATCCGTTTCGGCAGGCGGTCGTCGGCGGCTGTGACCCCCATGAGGTTGTTCAGGCCGCGCTTGATGGTCCAGATACGGTCCCCGCACTCCAGAAACTCCTCAATGGTGTAGTCAAAGCCCGTGGAGAATATCATCATGTTGAGGAGATCCGGTACGCTGAGGGCATACATGTTGAACTGGCAGATGATACAGGCGTTGGTGAGCTGTCCCAGGTTTTCGCAATTGAGGACCATTTCGGCCTTGCCGTCGCTGGTCATGCCCATGTAAGGACCGGGCAGGCCGGCTTCCGGGTAGTTGCACCAGTTGGACTCGATGGCCAGGTCCATGTGCTGCACGTGGCAGGCGCCCCGGTTGCTCAGGGCGTAGGCCAGCCCGATCCCGTGAAGGGCGCGGCCGTCGTGCATGGGACAGTCCAGGCCCTTGACCTCGCAGGTGAAGTCCTCGGATCCCTTTCCGATCTTCTTTGCCGCGGCCCGGGCGCCTTCCGCCAGCACGTCGCCAAGGCCTTTCCGGAGTACGATCTTGTCAAACATCTTGAAGATGTCGTCCACATTCCCCCAGCGAAGCTCGTCTCCGTCCAGGTCCTCGGAGGTGATGATGCCTTTTTCGTAACACTCCATGGCAAAAGCGATGGATGCCCCGCAGCTGATGGTGTCGACCCCGACCTTGTTGGCCAGTTCGCTCAGCTTGAGCACGGCAGGCATGTTGTCGTTCATGACAAGGGGGCCGAAAGCGGCCGCGGTTTCATAC
>CAZSUQ010001167.1:0-1628 GCA_964609935.1 uncultured Thermodesulfobacteriota bacterium
GTGGAACCAGAGTGCTTTCATCTCCTCCTTCGCCGGAAAGAACAACAGTCTGCTCTGTGAGCTCTCCTTTCCCGGGATTACGGTACACGACTCCACTTTGCGCTTGGCGTCCAGGTACGACATGAGCACCTCACGCGTGTTGAAACGAAACCTGTATCCCGTGGCCCTTTGGAGCTTTTCCGTGCTGATGACGATGGGATACTTGATGAACTCCAGCCCGCCGGGCGGCGAGGCCGATTGCAGCTTCAACCTCCAGGACAGCTTGAGGAGGATGGATATCGGCCTTACGGGCAGGACGATGCAAGGTTTGCCCGTTGCTTTGATGATCTCCCTGTAGGTGAGCGGCCCCTCCCCGGCGGCATTGAAGACCCCGGGCTGTCTCTGCCCCAGCAGCGTCAGGATCACATCGGTGAGGTCGTCCTCATGGAGAAACTGAATCAAGGGATCGTATCCCATCAATCGCATCATAACGGATTGAAACATACCCGTGCTCACCGAACCGATCCCCCGGGGACCCAGGATCGAACAGGCCCGCAAGATGGAGACGCACGGTTCAGGATGGTCTTGCATGAACCTCTGAAACATCCGGTCCGCCTCGCCCTTGTCCCATGAATACTGAAACCCCTGAATGGGCCTCAACGGGGATTCTTCGGTTAGCGGAACCGGGTTGTCCGGATGCGGACCGTAAGAGGTGTGGCTGCTCAGGTACAGCAGCCGGTCCACCGAGGCCTCCAGACAGGCCTCCATAAAAAACCGTGCTCCGTCGATGTTGACCCGTTGTGCACCCTCAACGTCGTGGCTCGGGTTCACGGAAAAGGCGAGATGCACGGCGCTGTCCACCCCGTTTTTCCTGAACACATCACCGAAATCCTTTCGAATATCCCTTGAGAAGAATTTCAGCTTGGGAGAAGTGTGCCTGGGCGGCTGCACGTCGATTCCGACGACGCTCTCCACCTCGTCCATGGCCTCGAACTTCTGAAGCAGTCTCCCTCCCAGGTAACCCGAAATGCCTGTAACCGCAATTCGTTTCATTGACACACCTGCTCTACCCGCAAATGATTATTGCCGAGGTCCCCTTTTAGGGATTGGCTCTCTTGCATGTATATACAGCCCTGCCATTGCGACCTACCAGCAATTCCTTCAACCGTCATCTTCCTGAGGCTTTCCTATTCTTCCTTTTGCTTTGCCGCCGTCCCAATTGTCAAGCTCCATGCCTCCTTTAAAAGGATGAAGGCGAGTTCTGGAAAGAATTTTGGGTCCTGGATTCTACGACAGGATTCCTTTTAAACGCTGAATCCGAAAGGAGAATCATGATCAGGTCCGTAAAGGAAAAAATCCCTTGATGATTCCGGCATCTAAAAAGAGGAAAAATCCTCTTTGACCAGGTTTAATCTGTTCCTTTTTGAAACAGGTAGTAGGATCGGCTCTTTTTCTTCGCAGGTTTGCCTGTTATCATCTTACAAAGTTTGACATCAAACCGAACATTTCCATGCAACCGATGATCTAACCAGGACACACCAAACAAACGGAGGAGGCAATGAAAACGAATCGAGCTCGGATGGGAAAACCCAAGGGGGAAACAGTTCCCCCTCATGCCACTCGATCTTGCAAATGACCCTGCGGGGTTT
>CAZSUQ010001168.1:0-1623 GCA_964609935.1 uncultured Thermodesulfobacteriota bacterium
GGATTTGCCTGTTCCGTTCCGTCTGTTTCTTCCCTCCAGGCCCGAGACCCCCGGCAAGCAGATCTCGGGACAGATGCTCGATCTGTCGACACACGGCCTTGGCCTGCTTACCAACACCATGGAGTGCGAGGGGTTCCACATGATGGCGCCGGACCATCAGACTTCGGAGCAATGCCTCCTCGAGATCCTGCTCCCTTTTGACGGTCAGCCCCTCTCTCTCAAGGGGAAAGCCATCTGGTATGTCCGAAATCCTGAAGGTCATCCCTTTGTCTTTCGGGTGGGGATCGAATTCCTGAATCTCACACCGGATCTCCGGGACAAGATCCAAACCTTTATCAACATCTACCTCTCTGCCAAAGATATCGTCTGACTCGACGAAGGATAAGCACCCATCTACTGCGTTGGGCTTGGACCGTGTCGCTGCGACGTACAAGAAGTACGCCTCCGCGATCCGGACCTTCACCCGCCTTGGATATGAGCACTTCTCCTTCGTCGAGATCAAAAGGGCATTCATCTGTTGACCCAGGTCCGAAAGAATTCAGGTCCCTTTTTGCTTGGCAAGCACCGCGGCCCCGACAGCCCCCATCAATTGCGGATCCATGGAGAGAGGCACGACCTCCATGCGCAGGATCTTGTTCAGGATCTTCAGAAGCCCGCGGTTCTTTGCACAGCCTCCGGTAACCGTTACCTTTGGTTGAACGCCGACGCGCCGGGCCAGGCTGAACACGCGCTTGGCCACGGCCGTCTGGATCCCGGCCGCAATGTCCGGCGGAGGATTGCGACGGCTGACCAGGCTGGTGACCTCGGTTTCCGCAAAGACGCTGCACTGCGAGGAGACCGGAATCACATTCTTTGCCTTGAGAGAGAGCTCGGAGAATTCCTCCAGGCTCATCTCAAAGGTTCGGCTCATGGCCTCGTAGAAACGCCCCGTTCCCGCAGCACACTTGTCGTTCATGGCGAACTCGCGGACGGTTCCGTTCTCGTTCAGAGCGATGGCCTTCATATCCTGGCCGCCGATGTCGATAATGGTCCGGATCCCGGGATCGCAGAAGTGGGCGCCCACGCCGTGACACGTGATCTCTGAGATGTTTTCATCGGCAAACGGGACCTCGTTTCGGCCGTATCCCGTGCCCACCAGGTAGACGAGATCCTTCACGCCCCCGAGTTCCCGGAGCCGGCTGCATGCCTCTTGCAGCACGATTTCCGCTGTTTCCACCGGATCGATCTTGCTCTTGATCAGGGAACTGGACACCGCCCCGTTTTCACCGAAGATCACGGCCTTGCCGGTGGTTGAACCAACGTCGCATCCTCCGAAGAACCGTTGCATGCAAACTCTCCTTCCCTTGAAACCCGCTACGTGGGGATCAACCGCTCCGCTTTCATCACGGTCTCCATGAAATGATCCACCTGCCTGCGAATGGCATCCGGCGGAGCGATCCGCGTGTCCGAAAGGTCGTAATCGATGAGGAGGAGCGGGATTCCCCGATCCCTGCATTTCTCCCGGAACATGCCGAGCAGCGCCTGGGTGTTCTTGCACCCGATGTGTGCCGCCATCCAGATCATGTCCAGATGGAAGAATTCGTAAAAATAGAAGAGGTCGCTGAAAAAGTTTTCGGCCGGGCC
>CAZSUQ010001169.1:0-1616 GCA_964609935.1 uncultured Thermodesulfobacteriota bacterium
AAAAGGTCGCAGAACGGCATGGACCTGATTACTGGTACGAAAAGGAAGAGAATCAAGCATTTCCCCAGGAGTTTTTTGACACCATGACGGAAGTGGGGTTCTTCGGGCTCGGGGTCCCTGAGGAATACGGGGGGAGCGGCGCGGGATTGACCGAGCTGATCATGGCTTTTGAAGCTATGGCCAGCGGCGGAGGCGGACTGGCGCCGGTTGCCGCCTGTCTGTTGGGGCCGGTTTTCGGAAACAGCGCGCTTCTCAAGCTCGGCACCGAAGAACAGAAGAGAAGGTACCTGCCTGACTTGATCAGTGGAAAGATAAGGACCTGTCTGGGGCTTACAGAGCCTAACGCCGGATCCGATACCCTGAACATCAGCACCTTCGCCCGCAAAGAGGGGGATGAGTATGTGATTTCAGGGCAAAAGGTGTGGATTTCTCTGTATGCAGAATCGCAGAAAATGCTCTTGGTGACCCGGACCACAAAGAGAGAGGACGCTCCAAAGAAAGCGTTCGGAATATCTTTGTTCTTTGTTGATATTCCCAACGACGCCATCCGGTATACACCCATTCCGAAACATGCAGCGAATTATTTCAAGACATATGAGCTGGGCATCGAGGACCTCAGGGTTCCCAAGGAATGCCTGCTCGGTGATGAGGGAATGGGCTGGTACCAGGTGTTGGAGGTGCTGAATCCGGAGAGAATCTACGGGGCTGTAGGCGCCGTGGGCCTCGGCAGGTTGGCCATCCGGACCGCCGCGGAATACGCAAACCAGAGGATTGTGTTCGGTAAACCTATTGGATCCAATCAGGGAATACAGTTCCCCCTCGCCTCTTCTTATGCCAAGCTGGAGTGCGCCTGGTTGATGTGCCTCAAGGCTGCGGCTCTCTATGATCGAGGGGGATCCATAAAGGAGGTGGGAGACGCAACATCCATGGCCAAGTACGCTGCCGTGGAAGCGGGCACAGAAGCCGTGCATAACGCCATGCTGACCTTGGGTGGGTATGGTTTTGCAAAGGAGTACCATATCGAAAGATGGTGGAGGGAGATCCAATTGGTGAGGTTGGCGCCGGTCACGCAGCATCTGGCTTTGAATTATATAGGCGAGTTCATTCTCGGGATGCCCAAATCCTACTAACGGGCCACAAAGTCACGGAGTAGAATATGAGATGGGTGTTTCTGAGAATGTGGATGATCATCTCCATTTCATTCTTGATCGGTCTCCCTGTTTCCTTTGAGGCAACAGCTGCAGGGGCAGGAAAAACAGCTGAACAGCATCAAGGTACAGGCGTTCTCGAGACAAAGACCATAAGCCGTTTCTATGATCCTGTTGAGTTCCGCTCCGAGATATTGGAAGGGCTTTTGGGGAAAAAGCTCTCTCACTTAAGGCTCTATAGTTTTGTGGAAGGATCCTTCAGGCAGGTTCCCTATCAATTTGATGAGTGGACAGAAGATGGCTTCCTGGTCATGGAACATGGGCCGGAGCAGAATGGAGAACTGGCCAACGGGATATTGGACAGGCAGGATATGCTGGTATTCATGGCCAGGGATGCGGGAGACAGGGTTTCAAGGGACCTCTGGCCGCAGGGCGCGGGCCAGGGGATTGAGATCGAGATCCTGGATC
>CAZSUQ010001170.1:0-1614 GCA_964609935.1 uncultured Thermodesulfobacteriota bacterium
GTGGAAATTCCGATCGAGGTTCTTGGCGAGGAAGACGGCGCGTTCGATGCGGAGGACCTGATTCTCTTTTACGGACGGGCAGAAGAAACACTGTTCACACGTACCAATGTGTTCTGGCTTCATGAAGGTCAGGCAACGGGGTTGCGGATGGCTCGTCGCTCAGGTGAATTGAGCGGAAGCGTTGCAAGGGTGTCCCACTATCCCAGGACCATCCGCCTGGAAAAGAATGAGAACTGGTTCCCAAACCGTCCTGATGGTGAGGGGAAGGACCACTGGGTATGGGATGGATACTTAAGCCCTATGGCGAATCAATACGATGTGGACATTCCGGACCTGGACACGGGTACGGCCTTCCTGCGTGCGGAGTTACTTGCAACCACCAAGTCGATTTCCGTGAATCCAGATCACCACACCGTGCTTTCCGTGAATTCTGTCGTGGTTGACGACGCACACTGGGAAGGCCGGACGGCCTTTCTCCAGGAGAGCGCGTTCGCCTCCCTGCTTCTCCGGAACGGGCAGAATACGATCGAGCTGAATAGTCCCGGGGATACCGGTGCCCTGGTTGATGGATTCTTTCTGAACTGGATCGAGCTCACCTATCCAGCTGTCTATACCGCTGTGGATGACGTCCTGGTTTTTGGCTCTTCTGTGACCGGCACGTACGAGATCCTTGTTGATGGATTCTCCCGGCAGGACATACGGCTTTTTGACATCAGCAGTCCATGGGTGCCAGTGGAGATTGTGGACGTTGAAACCGGGCCGGATGGAGGAGGCGGCTTTGCGCTTGCCTTTGAGGACCTGCTGGACAGGGACAGCCGATACCTGGCGGTTTCCTGGGACCAGACGAAACGACCGTCCCGCATGGAACTCCACCATCCCTCGGACCTCAAGGAGACCTCCAACGGAGCCGACTACATCGTGATCACGCACCAGGACTTCTCCGGTGCTGCAGATGCCCTGGCCGCCTTTCGCCAGGAACAGGGCATGCGTGTCAAGGTCGTGGAGGTCGGTGAGATTTACGACACGTTCAACTTCGGCGTCTACCATCCGGACTCGCTCCGCACCTTTCTGCAGTATGCCTACGAGAACTGGACACCTCCGGCACCCCTTTATGTGGTTCTGATCGGAGATGCCACGTTGGACCATTTTGACTTCCTTGGAAAAGGGGCAAAGAATTTCGTTCCGACACACACGGTGGAAGACGAAGCCTTCGGGGAGACTCCAAGCGACTCCTGGCTAGCCTGTGTATCGGGAGACGATCCTCTTCCCGACCTTTTTATCGGTCGCATCTCCGTGTCGGAGGTTGAAGATGCGAACCGGATCGTGGACCGTATCATCCACTACGAGACACATGCGGATGGAGAAGGCTGGGCCCGGCGGATATTGCTTGTGGCCGGAAACAATCCGTACGGAACCTATAAAGACATCACGGAAAACCTGGCGCAGAGCCACATTCCGGAAATCTGCGACATCCTCAAAGTCTATGGAGACGATTACAGCTTGAAATCGGATCCGGCCGCGGATGCCTTTTTTGATGCATACAACAGGGGCACCCTGCTCACACATTATCTCGGTCATGGGTCAACCTACGGTTGGGGCCAGGTACCCCAGGTT
>CAZSUQ010001171.1:0-1613 GCA_964609935.1 uncultured Thermodesulfobacteriota bacterium
ATCTATTCCTGTCTTATTTTCGCTTCTAGCCCGCCTGATCCAGGGTGCGGCCTTGGGACAGGGGCTGTTTTCCGGTTTCCCGGAACCCGTGAAACTGTCCGGTTCTCACAGGGACATATCCGATGAGCAGCATCCGTTTCGAGATTGACGACAAGAAGCAGCTGACCCTGATCCGCGTTCAAGGAAAGCCCACCATCGAAGACTACATCAAGGGCGTTCGTGACTACTATAAAAAAGACACCACCCTGCACCTTCTCTGGGACTTCACCCAGGGGAATGTGTCGGGCCTTTCGGGCGACGAGCTGAGGCGGGCCATCAGAGAAACGAGAAAGGTCATTCACTCAAGGGGCAAAGGCAAGACCGCCTTTGTCTTTCCCACGGTTCACGGATTCGGCCTGGGAAGAATGCTGGAAACCTTTGCCGAGCTGGAAGAAATGCCCGTGGAGTTCAGAACCTTTCACTCCCTGAAAGCCGCTTACGACTGGCTGGGTGTCAAGCCGTAAAAGGCGGACCCGTCACTTCCACAAAACAACCCGAAGATTCCATGCCTTTACCGTCTGAAGCAGAAGGCTTCATGCAATACGCGGGTTAACCGCCCATGGGTGAAATGAGAACCTTGAACGGAACAGGGACGAACGTGCTCCTGGGGGTGGCCCGGGCAATCCTCTTTCTGATTGTTGCCTCTGGTTGCGCTGCAGCTGCAGAGCAGGAGGAACGGGCCAACGGGGGCAGGGACGAAGAGAAGCGACGGGAAATCGAGCGGATGTACAAGGCGTACAGGGAATCCTTCCCCATGGTCCCCGATATCCTCCCCTCAGAAGCCAGGACCTTGATGAAGAGCGGAAGGGCCGTCTTCGTAGACATCCGTGAACCCGAAGAGCAGGCTGTGTCCATGTTGCCCGGAGCCCTGAAGGAAACGGACTTCCTTGCGAACCCTGAAATCCACAGCGACAAGGTTGTCATCGGCTACTGCACGATCAGCTTTCGGAGCGGCAAGCTCGCAAAAAAGCTCGCAAAACAGGGAATCCGCATGCACAACCTCCGTGGCGGCATCCTTGCCTGGGTGCATGACGGAGGCAAGGTCTTTGATCACCATGGAGAGACAAGGCGCGTCCACGTGTACGGGCGAAAGTGGAACCTCGTACCCGAGCACTATGAACCAGTATGGTGAATCGGTGTTCGTCCCGGCAAGATGGCAAGGAGGGACAGGCATGAAAAGCGACTCGTTACTGGCGCTCAGCCTCTGCATCGTCTCCGTCCTTTCGGGGTGCCAGCTTTCGGCCGACATCACAATCGATCCACTCGATGTTCAGGGGGAGGTCGATCCGAAGGTATACGGCCATTTCATCGAGAATCTCATGCACTGCATCTACGGCGGAATATGGGAGGACAATCCCCGGGTTCCGGTGATCCACAGGGGGATGAGAGTGGATGTCCTCGAGAAAGTGAAGCAGCTCAAGCCGCCTGTCACCCGCTGGCCGGGAGGCCTTTATGCGGATGCCTATCACTGGAAAAACGGGATCGGGCCGCCGGAAGGAAGGCCCGTGATGTTCAACCCGTACTGGTTCATCCTGGCCCCGCTGGACACGAATCAATTCGGCACGGATGAATTC
>CAZSUQ010001172.1:0-1613 GCA_964609935.1 uncultured Thermodesulfobacteriota bacterium
CCATTCATGAGCCTCTGGGCGATCAATCCTGACGGGACAAATGCCAGGCTCGTTTATGGAAATTACACGTGGAACCCGCACTGCACGTTTGAGGCGCGTTCGGTTCCCGGTTCCAACAAGATCGTTCTTACGGCTTCGGCGCATCATATCCAGACAATGGGCAGCCTGGTGCTGCTCGATCCTGCCGCCGGACAGGAAGGACTCAAACCGCTTAAGCGACTTACCCCTGAAGTGATATTTCCTGAAAGCGAAGGCTGGCCGAAATCGTATTATGCCAATCCCTGGCCGCTCTCGGAGCAGTTATTCCTTGTCAGTTGGGGCGAAGAACCGGGGAATCGCCGAATGTGGAATCACACGAGAATTCCCAACGGCATGGGCATATACCTCTTGAGTTCTGATGGCACTCGTGAACTGCTGTACCGTGACCCGAAGATAACATCATCCTGGCCGATACCCGTGAAAGAGCGGACCAAACCGATTGCCCCGCCGGATACTGTTGACTGGGCCGGACCGAAGGAAGGTAAATTCCTTCTTGCAGATGTTTACAACGGGCTGAAGGGAACCAGGCGTGGTGAAGTCAAAGCCCTCCGCATAATTGCCATACCGCCAAAGACCCATCCGAGGATGAACTACCCTAATCTCGGCATCACCAGGGAGGACCCCGGCAAGTGCATACTCGGAACCGTGCCGGTGGAAAAGGACGGTTCCGCCTATTTCCGGATCCCGGCAGGAGTACCCGTGTTCTTTCAGGCCCTGGACAGAAACGGTATGGCCATACAGACGATGCGTTCAGCAACGCACGTTCAGCCTGGGACGACATTGAGCTGTAACGGTTGTCACGAGCCCCGCAACAAGACTCCGGGCACGAAAGAGATCACCATGGCGGCAAAACGCGCACCGTCAAAGCTCAGCCCCGGCCCGGACGGGACCTGGCCGCTGCGTTACGACGTTCTCGTCAAGCCGGTCCTGGATAGAAACTGCATAAAGTGTCACAACCCGAAAGGTAAGAAACCGAAGGCGGCGAAGTTCAACCTGGCTCAGGCCCCGAGGAAGACGTATTCAATGCTCATTCGCTGGGGAAAACCCAACCTGGCCGGTCATGTCCAGGGCAGACACAACAAGGGCGCGTCGATAGAGAAGAAATGTGCGGCATCACAGAGTCTTCTGCTCAAGAAGATCAAGTCCCACAAGAAGCTCGAGATCAGCCGGGAGGACATGAACCGGCTGGTGACATGGATGGATGTCTACGCCCAGTTCCAGGGCTCGTTCTGTGTCGAGCAGGAGAGAGAGCTGCTCCGCCTGCGTGGAGAATGGGCTGATATGCTGGTTCTGTCGCAAGATGACAAGGAGTGAGTACTGAAGAAAGGCATCCGTGTCAGTTCCCGGATACCCAGGCGGGGATTTTCCCGTTTCCGGTCTTCTTGCCCTTCAGCAACCAGCTCAGGTTGAATCGCGCAATCCCGTTTTCCATTTGTGGCCTGGGGCGCCATTTCCTGTCGCCTTTCGGATTGCCTTCGAACTGGAGGTAGATCCAACCATCGCTTGGGGTCTTCGGCCGACCGGCGGCCAGCGAGGAATAGCCAAACTTGCCCTCGCCAAGCAGGAGCTTGATC
>CAZSUQ010001173.1:0-1607 GCA_964609935.1 uncultured Thermodesulfobacteriota bacterium
AAAAAAAGGCCAGAAAGTACATCGAGGGCTTTTTCGTTTCCTGCAAGAAACTCTTGTCAGAAAGCGCTGCCCAGAAATGCTTGCCGTGCGGCACTAATACGTTCTTGAAATCTTTACCTGAAAATGTTTTGCGGAATTAATTCCGTGACAGAAGAACAGGAAGATCCCGAGAAAGCCTGACCGCTCCCCAATTGAACATCTTGTGATCAAGGGAATGTAGATCTTTCACCAGGGAAGAACCTTCACCGCCTCATGGTAGGAACTCGGTGCAAGGTGGGCGTATGTTTCGGTCTGATTCATGGACGAGTGGCCGAGGAGTTTGGAGACCACGTAAAGCGACACCCCGCGTTGAACAAGGTGGGAAGCATAGGTGTGCCTCAGGGTGTGGATGGTTGCATCCTGAAGTTTGCATCTCTTCACGACTCGTTTCAAACGTCTCCAGAGGTCGGTGAGGTCACAGATGGGTTCTCCATTCCGTTTCGCTTCATGGAGAACACGGCTCAGCCCCTCGGTCAGAGGCACGGTTCTTGTCACGTACCGTTTCCCCTTCTTGAGCGTGTGCACACGGACGGTACGATCCTCCAGGTCGATGTCGTTCCAGTTCACTCTTTCCAATTCGCCTCTTCGGATCCCTGTGGAAGTCAAGAAATAGACCGCCCGGAAGAATGCCTGGGAGATTCCCTGTGAAGCCCAGAAAACAAAATCGAGCTCTTCCATTGTGAAAAACCTGGGAGGGGGCTGGGCCTCCTCCTTGAACTCTTTGATTCTCTTGCCCGGTGATTCCGAAAGATAACCGTAATCCACAGCCAGGTTGAAGGCGTGCTTGATGGTGTGGAGATGCCGGTTGGCGTTTTCCGTCGAGGTTTTCTTCTTCAGGCTGAGGAGGTATTTTTCCAGATGGACGTGAGTCACCTGTTTGAGCGTCAGGACTCCGTTCTCCTCGAGACCCTCACGAAGCATCCGAATGATGCTCCTGTCTCGCTCGTGTCCCTTTCCGCTCTTTCGCCCTTCGGAGTGATCGAGGTATTCCTGGGAATAGTCTTCAATGGAAAGATCCCGGGCCCGCTCCCTTGCATCCATGACCGGGTCCCGGGCCGCAAGCCGGCGCCGGATCTCCCGGAGAACGGCATCGGCCTCGCGCCTGTTCGTGCCCACGTGTTTCCGGTAGCGTTTTCCGGAAATCCTGTAGTCGATGTAGTAGACTTTCTTCTTGTCCAGTTCTCTTTGCCTCAGTGTGGCCATTCTTGCCTCCTTCGGAACGAAAATGGGCACATTTTGGGCACATAATATGGAAAAGGGGGTTGCGTGTCAACGCAACCCCCTGAATTTGTTGGCGTCCCCAAGGGGATTCGAACCCCTGTTGCCGCCGTGAAAGGGCGGTGTCCTTGGCCAGGCTAGACGATGGGGACGATAAGGATCTTGTTCCCTTTTATCGGATGATACAGATTACGTGTCCGTTTTCAAGTCTAAGGGCTTGTTGGGTCCCGCTACCTTTGCGTCACAGGGACTCTTCACCCAAAAACAATGCCGTGCCGGCGTCTGTGAAAAATCATTTGGTGGGCCGTGCTGGACTCGAACCAGCGGCTCTCTGCTTAAAAGGCAGATAC
>CAZSUQ010001174.1:0-1599 GCA_964609935.1 uncultured Thermodesulfobacteriota bacterium
CGGGAGTCAGAGACACCCTCCCCTTCTCCTGAACCTCGTCCGCAAACCGGCAGATGGCCCGTTCGCCCTCGTTTTCAATGACGTAATCAAAGCAGTCCAAGTACTCTTCTTTGTCGCTCTCCAGGAAATCGGGCCCCCCGCCCACAACCACGACCCCGGGCATCCTCCTTTTCACCGCCGAAGCCAGGAGGCAAGCCGTTCTCTTTGTGGAAATCCAGAGGCTGATCCCCACGATGTCCGGTTTGAGCCGTTCGATCTTGTCCACCCAGGACTCCACCACTTCGCCGCTCTCATTGAATTCTTCACTCAACCGTTGCGACGGGCCCGACGGGTAGGACAGGTGGTCATAACCCCTGGAGAAATCCAGGCACAGGACGGCATGGCCATGCTCGATCAGGCTGGCCTTCAGGTAGGCAAGGCCCAGAGGGGGCGTTTCGGAATGGAAGGCCGGGGTGACGCACAGAACGATTCGCATCTTACTCCTTCTCTCCCAGAGACCAGACGCGATACACCGCACTGCCGTCCCGAGAGGAAAAGCTCCTGTCAGGAATCAGAGCCTTTCCTGTTCGGCGGACCACCTCTTCAAGGGCCTCCTGGGGACCGTCAAAGGCAATCCACGACGGTTTCACGTGACTGGCAATCAGGAGCTCCGGATCCTTGAGGACCGTCTCCAGATAGGCCAGGTATTCAGGGTCCTCACTGCCGTTGCCGGGCTTGCCGACGTATCGGTGGAAAGGGCTTATGGTCCGTACCCTACCCCTGGACAAGAAGAGCAGGGGACGGTTGATCCCCCAATCATTGCAAAGGACAGGCCTGTTTCCCTTTGTTTCCAGGAAGGACACCACGTCATAGATCGCGTCACTCCAGTACCCTTTTCCACCGGAACGCTTCAGGGCTTGATGGGTCTTCACCACCCTGAAAGAGCTGTTTCCGAAAGGAACGAGAATCAAGCATGTGAAGAGAGAACAGAGCGTTGCCCCCCGTATCCACACATTTCGGATCGATCCGGGCCCCTTCCCTTTCTCCACCTGCGCGTCCTCACGATTCGCCGCGGCTTCCCCTGCCCTGAACCCGCTTTCGTTCTCTCCCATGCAGGTTGTCTCATCCGGGTTCCAGGTCCCATGCAACAAGGCTCGAACAAGAAAGCCCAGCAGGCCGGCCGCACCGATTTGAAAAAGGGGATAGGCAACAAGGAGATGGTGAAAATCCAAGGCCAGGTCAAACGGACTCCTCAGAAGAGGCAGCAGGATGATCTGCATGTAGACCAGCCCTCCGGCCAGCATGAGAAGGAAAACCTTTCTGCCTGTTTTTCGAAAGGGAAGGAGGATCAAGACCATGGGCAACAACAGGACGATGGAAACCCCGATGGGGAGAAGAACGGATCCGATACATCGGAATGCTGTTCCGCCGATCTCCGTTACATCCACGATGTCCGGACGGAGGTTGCCGGAGTAGGTGATGGCAAGCAGCCGCAGAAGCTCCCGGATGGACTCGGAAAGCTGCAGAAACAGATTCGACGACTGGGCTTCCGGTGATGGGCTTGAAAAAGAACCCAAGAGCCATGTCCCGAAAAAATGGCCGAACCGCGGCCCGTACCAG
>CAZSUQ010001175.1:0-1598 GCA_964609935.1 uncultured Thermodesulfobacteriota bacterium
TTCCAGAGATATTTTCTTGTCCATCCGCTCAAGAACTAGGGTGCTTCCGCTCTCTAGCCCGAAGGTGATTCCCCAACAGCCCGCTTCCTTCATACGTGTGGCAAGTTCGAGGTCGATGCAGTCCACACGGCTGTTGCAGACCCATTCGGGCATAGAGTCCAGCGAGCGCAGCACCCCGCAGAACTCCAAAGTCCAGATTCTATCAAGGGTGAAACTGTCGGCTTGAAAGTAGAAATTTTTCATATGAAAATCCGTCATGCAACGGGTGACCTCTCCAGCTATCCTGTTCGGTGAACGAGTCCTCAATGGTTGGCCGTGCACGATTCCTGCCAAGCAGAAAACACAACGATGAGGGCATCCCCGTGAGGCGAGAACCGTGGTTTGCATCAACCCTGTGTCCGGTCGTTTGTATAAATAGTTGCGCATGAGATGCCTGGCAGGAATAGGAAGGCTATCCAAGGATTGGAGAAAGGGTCTTGGGGGGGTCTTCAGGATCTGACCGTCCAGGCGGAAGGTCAGGCCCCGTATGGCTGGCAACGGATTGCCCGCAGCGATCTCGGCTACGGGTTCTTCACATTCTCCACGGATGACAAGATCTAAAGAGGGTGTCCTCTTCAGGATGTCCTCGGATTCGGCCAGGAAATGAGCCCCTTTGGCAATGGTCGTGATCTCGGGAATGGCTTCCTTCGCCATTGCAAACGCTTCCAGATCGTGCAGAAGTGTGGGGGTGGTCGTGCTTGCTATGAGGTAGTCTGGGCGAAAGAGGTGCAAATCATTCCTGAAATCAACCCAGTTTTTTCCCTCGGCGGGATAATCCCGAATGGTACATCCGAAGCCATGAAGGTCCATGGCGGAGGCCATGTACCCCAGGTCGATCGGGGTGCGTGCAGTGGGGGCCACCATGCCCCTGACAGGGGCCTGGCATCGATCCTCCCGGATGTAAAGGCCTGTAGGTGGATTGATGAGGAGCGCGGCTGGCCTTCTCAAACCTTCATCCTCTCGTACTCGATGTGCCTGTTGTCTGCCCATCGCTTGCAGCCGAGACGGGTTCTCACAGCTGCAACGAAGCCTAGTATGAATATGTAGAGTGCGTCGAGCACTGTCCAGCCCTCTAGCTTATTATATATTATACTATAGGCAAACATAGTCGTTGTCGATTCTGAAGCCTTTCAGGGCCGTAATCACCGTGATTTCTTGAGAGTCGCTATATCGATATCCTCTGTAGTCATTCAGCACTTCGGGAACAACCGCAATCCTCATGCCCCTCAGCCCTAATTCGCAGTCATGGTATCGGAAGCCGGACAGAAGGCTGGCATGAAAGGAAAGCAACTGGTTGCCGAATCTTTTGATGAAAGGATAGATTCGAAGGTTTCGCCGGGAGAGTACGATATCGTATCCATCTTCAACCAGCCGGTCGATCATCCCAGGTATTGCATTTAGCAAATTTTCATTGTAAGCGGGTACCAGGGCGACGGATTTCATGAACGATTATAGAAAATTCAAAGGTTAGAGTTTGTGCTCTTGTTTCGGCAATCCCATCCTCTTTGTGTTTGAGGATGAGGTCAGGCCGGAAGAGACCCGACCCAGGACTCGATTCC
>CAZSUQ010001176.1:0-1596 GCA_964609935.1 uncultured Thermodesulfobacteriota bacterium
CCAACAACAGGCTACGAGAAAACGCGCTCAACACCGCCACGACGGCCGTGACCCGATTCAAGGGGGGAGATTCGACCGAGGTGAAGCGATGGTTCGGCAAGGGCAGGGATGAGTACCTCCAACCCTTCGCTGACGCCCTGGGCAAATCCGTGGCGGACTTCAGGAGACTCTACGCCCAGGTCCAGCAGGGCATGCCGAAGATAGAGAGAGTGTTGTGGCACGAGGAATTTGCCGAACTGGATCGTGACCAGGTGGAGGTGGTTCCCAGGCTGATCCCCGTTAATGGTGCTGTGGTGTTATGTACAGAGGTTATCGAGAAGCTCCGAGCCTTCCTATACCCACAATCCCCGACATCCGCTGACGCTCCCCATGTCTGGCTCACCGGGCCTCCGGGCACGGGACGCAGAACCGCCGCTCGCATTCTGGCCCGCAGGGTTCGAGACGCCCAGCACGAACACCTGTGTCAGGAAGCCAAACGGCTGGCCTCACCTCATGGTGTTCAGGACCAGCCGCCTACGCCCGACGCGCCGACACCGATCACCGTCCTGGTCGCACCTGTCGAGGGGGGGTGGGAGGCATTCCGCTCCCGCAACTGTGTTCCCGTCATTGCGGTGGTGGAGCGAGTTCCAAAGAAGTGCAAGAAATGGCAGCCGTGCCAGGAGTACTCGGTTTCTCCATGGGGTGCGGAAGAGATAAGTTCAATCATCACGCAGTTGGCCACTCTCGAATCCATCACTCCGGAGGAGAGACAGCTTGGCATGGACTTCGCTGCCAAGGTGCAACAGGACCCATTCATGATGGGGCCGGAGACCAGACCCGACGGAGCCATCACCGCCCTGGCGTTTGCCATGAGGGACGGCGTTCCCCAAGACGCCAGGAAGCTTCGCCATCGCATGGGTGAGTTGGCCTGGAAGAAGGCCTGTCGCCAGGATCCGTCCAGCACCATCGAGATGCTCGGGCAGGGTCTGATGCGCGGATTGTGGAGCCGCAATGTGGTGCAAGGCACCAGCGGAGGCTGGCTGGAGATGGATGAAGAATGTGCGCTGCGTCTTCTAGATGACGAGCTGAAGGAGACACCCCGCGCGCAACTGGTAGGCATTGAGGATCTGGAGGCACAACTGGACGCCATGGCCGGTGAATCCGGCCCAAAACCGCGGCAGAAGGCCGCGCAGAAATTGAAATTGATGATCAGGCTTGGAGAGCCAGCGGTCCTGCTGGAGCTGCTCGTCAGTACGGGGTTGCTCCGGCGCCAGGAGCGGATGTACCTGGCCGGAAACCCAACCGTGGCGAGGTTCTGGGCCGCCCGGGGGCTGGCGGTCCGTGACGGTCTGGGTATACGGGAACGCTGGGAGCAAATCACCGATCCACAGTGGCTCCAGATGATGCCCGAGCTGGCCCTGGCAGGGCTCCCGCCGGACAGGCTTCTCGCCGAGTTACGAGACGCCCCCGCGTGGGCCGCGGCAGACCGGGCTATGCTGCTGGTGCACTATTCGGCCGCGTTGCCGGCTGAAAAGCGATCAGAGGTCGTTCCTCAGGATCTGGAGGACGCCTGGCATGGAGCGCTATGGGCGGGTTTCTACGGGGCGCCCAATCGCT
>CAZSUQ010001177.1:0-1585 GCA_964609935.1 uncultured Thermodesulfobacteriota bacterium
TCAAATCTTTTTTTCAATATACCAATGTATTTTGTAGACCTGATTAATTCATTTCCGGGTTGTCTTCGGTGAGGATGGAATGGGCTGCCTTCAAGGACGATCCATCCGGCTGACAAACCGGGTCCGATGAACGGAGAACACACACGGATGAAGCAAACACCTCGGTGGTCTCCACGCCCACGATCCTCGCGACAACCCTTGCCTGGTCTTGCCCCGCCTGCATGACGGAGCCCACCAGAAGCAGGCCTGCCCCCAGATGCCTGCCCAGTTGAAGGCTTTGTGTCTCATCCACCATATCCGTCGCGTTCCGTTTCAGCTCTTCCATCACCTGATCAGCCGTCCGCCGGTCAACAACGGTGAGCGTTTTGGATTGGCCGGAAAGATGAAGGAGTTCAGACTCCAGCATTTGAGACACAAGGCTGCCGCACGGTGATGCTTCCCCATTGATTCCGCAAAATTCCAGGACAGCGATCCGCTGAGGTTCCTTCTTGTCCGGCAATCCGGCCAGAAGGCTTTCCGCCATCTGCTTGATTGCCGTTTCCTGCGCCGGTGAAGACGGAACCTTCTTCCTCTCCTCACCGGAAGGCTTTTCTTCGGAGACGCCTCCTCCCTGCAGGTTGTCAGGGGGGGGTGCCAGGGGCCCCTGTCCGGTCGCAGCACATCCGGAGAAAAGGAGCAGGGTGCAAAGAAAAAAGCCGCCCTTTACCAATGTGGTTATTCTCCCCATGGGGCCCTCCTGTTGAAAAATATAATATAACGCTAATTAAGCAAACGCATGATATTCTACTCCCTTCATGTCCGCACGACAAAAGAATGGGAGATGCAGTGAGGTAGCCGGTCCAGGATGCTGAGGTCTCGTTTCCCAATTTCATCCGGACCTCGCAAAAGACTCCCACCAACGCTCATTTCAGGACACGCACAAACAGGAAATCTCCCCCGTCATGTCCTGCCTTGCGGATGTCCGAATACTCCGGTGTCTGGTCGGAGTTGAGTATAATGGGACGCCGTATCTTGGTGAAAAGTGTATTCCCGTCGAGAACGCTGTCATTCTCGCGAAGGGCATCGATGAAGGCCGCAGCGAACACCGAGTGATCATCCCGGCCCCCGCTGTCGATAACAGGCTCCAGGCCGCCCGAGCAGAGCACGACACGCGCCTTCTTGCTTGATATCCGATCGAGGTAATCCGGTGTCTTCTGCGTGATATGGACTCCCCTTGTGATCTTGCCTGAATAGCAGCTGTCCGCCACGATCATCACGTGCTTGGCGCGAATGGCGAGGATCTCCGATGTGATGGCGGTGTTGGAAACCCAATTCACCTGATTGTCTCTCGTTGCGTCCGAGGGGAGCCAGTATCCCTGGTCGGCGTCCCTGTCGAGCCATCCATGTCCGGCGTAATAAATCAGAAGATTGTCCTCTGCGGTCAGGATTCGCCGGTATTGACCGAGCGTGGTCAGAAGGTCGTACCGGGTCGGATTCAGGAGCAGCTTCACATGATATCCGTAATTCTCCTCAAGGATCTTGGCCACGACCCGTGCATCGTGAACAGCGGTTCCCAGATTCGGCAGATGCTGGTAGTTGTTGATCC
>CAZSUQ010001178.1:0-1582 GCA_964609935.1 uncultured Thermodesulfobacteriota bacterium
GATCAGGGGGACAAAGATGAAAAAGAAACGATTGAATCGCCTGACAGGCGTGAGGCCGGTGGAGGTCATGATCGCTCTTCTGTTTTTCGCTCTCCTTCTACCGGTGCCTGCTTCGCCTTTCACGGCCGACGACAACGGTTTCAATGGTATCACGTGGGGCACGAATATCAATGATGTAAAGGACATGACCCTCATCAGGGATTCGGGAGACATAAAGATATACAAGAAGGAAAAAGAGGCCCTCGTGATCCCCGGCATAGAAACCAGGGTGGGGTATTCCTTTTACAAGGACAGGTTCTTCAAGGGGGCGATCCTCTGTTCATCGAGCCAGGAGCTTCTGCCCCCTGTGATGAAGGGGCTGATGGAGAAACACCGAGGCAAGGGAGAGCAAAAGGAGGTTTCCGAGCTCTTCATGGAGGAAAGCAGAACATACACCTATCTGTGGGAGGGGGCTTCCATAAGCATTTCCTATATCGGTTCGGACTACAAGGGGAAGCTCAGCTATCGATACAAGCCCATTCATGAGGAAGCAGGCCGCGGGAGATGAAGGCCTGCCTCCCTTTCTTTCCTTTATTGCAGGGGGGGATGATATGGCACTTGTAACGATTTCCAGACATTTTGGGG
The DNA here is from genome assembly GCA_964609935.1 of uncultured Thermodesulfobacteriota bacterium. GTDB lineage: Bacteria > Desulfobacterota > DSWW01 > DSWW01 > DSWW01 > CAYTRL01. The sequence continues at coordinate 625 of CAZSUQ010001178.1, forward strand.
CAGGTGGGCAGACCCTTGGCGAAAAGCTCTGCGACCGGTTCGGTTTTCACCTGGTGGATGCTTCCGTCATCGACGAGCTGGCCCAGAAGGCAAAGCTCTCGCCGAAGTGGCTGGCCGCCATGGAGAAGGAGGCATCCAGCACGCTCCTGAGCATCATCTCGAGCATTGTTTCAAGGGGGATCTTTTACAAGAAACCGGGCGCTCCGGCAGACAGGGACGACAGGCAGAAATATCTCTCCTTCCTGAATAGGATCTTCACGGCCATGGCCAATGAAGGGGATTACGTCATCGTGGGCAGGGGCGCCCAGTTGATTCTCAAGGACCACCCCAGGGCCCTCAACATCCTCCTCGTGGCGGACATAGAAAGCCGTATCTCGTTTCTCATGGACCACTACAAGGTGTCCCGGTCCGAGGCGGAGAGCACGATCCGGGCAAAGGAGAGGGAGCGAGCCGCACTGGGGTCCCGCCTTTTCGAGGCCGACATGGACGACGTGAGCCTCTACCACATGATTCTCAACACAGGCCGGATGCCCCTGGAATGGGTCCTGGAGACCGTCTCCGGGCTGGTGACCCACTTGAAGGATCGAAACACCTCGGGATGAGACCTCATCCGCCTTTCAGGTAGCGCTGGGGGATCTTGATGCCCAGCTTGGTGACCAGCTTCAAGGCCTTCTTCCCGCCCAGAAGCATCATGTTGAAATAGCCCATGCGCGCACCGGTGAGAACGTTCGTGCAGAGCTTGAACTCGATCTTTCTCTCAGGGGTGGGGTTCAGGATGCACTCGCTGAACCGCGTGACGTACTCCTCCAGGGCCTCCTTGTCCGTTCCCTTCACATCCAGGAGATAGTCCACCGCCCCCTTGCTGTATTTCATGTAGATCTCGGGTGACTTGGGTTTTCCCTTTCGGAACACGCTGCGGCCGCCTTCCTTGATCATCATGTAGGAGTCCGGATCGTCC
>CAZSUQ010001179.1:0-1580 GCA_964609935.1 uncultured Thermodesulfobacteriota bacterium
TGAGGAGGCTTTCCGCGTCTGTCATGAAGAGGGAATCTTCACCAGCATTGAGATCATTACGGGGCTTCCCCAGGAACGTGACGAAGACATGAAAGCCACGGTGGATTTTCTGGCAAGGAACGACTCATTCATCGACGAAATCTGGATCAACCAGTTCTATCTGGAGAACAACTCCCTCATGTTCAGGGAACCGGACCGCTATGGCCTCGAGAACATCCGGCATGTGAGAAAAGGGGATCTCGAACGCGACGAGATGTTCTATACGCCCGGGTTCGCCTACCAATTCGACGAGATTGGGGGATTGCGTTGGGAAGAGAAGCAGGAGCAGATCAAGCGTTCTTTCCAAACGGTGGTGGAGGCTGCAGGAAACAAGATGGGCAAGGCGCATGAGGCGTTCAAGGAGAGGCCGAATCTGCTCCTCTACCTGGGCAAGGTGGTTTCCGACCCGGAAAGACTCCGTGAGATCTTCTTCCTGCGTGACCGATACCTCTTATCCCGCTCTTCCGGGCTGAGCTTGGATCATATCATGGCGAAGTTCAAAGAGGTTCGAAGCCCGCGCGACCTCAAGAGACTGGCAGGCAAGGCCCTCAAGAAGACCGTTCAGGCTATAAGGAATCAGAGATACACATGAAGATAGGGTTCGACGGGCGTTTCATCGGTGAAGGGCAGACCGGCAACGGCGTATTTTCTCAAAAGTTACTGGAAGGCCTGGCAAGGGTCGACGATGAGAATCGTTACACGGTTTACATGCTGGAAGACGTCCCGTTTGTCCGGCAGCACAATTTTTCCCTGAAGGGCATGCCGTCCATACATGCCAGCCCGTTTATCCGGTTCCTGGCCACCTTCCCCTTCGAGCTTTCCCGCCACAAGGTGGATCTCTTCCACGGAATCTACTCCGTCCCCCTGGTGACCCCTGCCAAAGTGGTCCTCACCCAGGTGGAACTCTACTGGCTTACCGACCCGGAGATGTTCGTCGGCCCGCGGCACTTTCGAAACCTCTTTGGCCTCATGACCAGGCATTCGATCCGCAGGGCGGACATGATCATCACACCGACGCAATTCATTCGTTCCCGGCTCCTGGATTTCTTCCCTGTTCCTGAGGAACGCGTTCGGATCATCCCTTTCGGATACAACGAACTCTTCAACAGGAGGGCCGGTCCGGATGAAATCAAATCCGTGAAAGAGAAGTATGGGATCGAAGAGGATTACCTGCTCACCGTGGCGAATCTCCACCCGAGGAAGAACATCCATCGACTCGTTGAAGCCTTTCATCGGGTCAGACAGTCAAGAAAGGTTCCCCACAAGCTGGTTGTGGTGGGAAGCCTTGTCCCCTACAGGAACTGGCGTTTTGAGGAGGTCCTCAATAAGGTCGAACGGTACCGTGCCAAGGGGGATATCATCGCACCGGGATATGTCCCCCTTGAAGACTGACAGGTTTTGTATCAGGAGGCCCTGGGGTTTGCATTTCCCACGCTCTACGAGGGATTCGGGTTGCCGGCGCTCGAGGCCATGGCTTCCGGAACACCGGTGATCAGCTCAGACCGCGCGTCCATGCCCGAGGTGGTGGGGGATGCGGCCCT
>CAZSUQ010001180.1:0-1576 GCA_964609935.1 uncultured Thermodesulfobacteriota bacterium
GGACTATGGGTTCAACTTCGGGACAAGCGATCCGGAAGCCCGCCGCGTCTACCTCGCCTCCACCGTGAGCGGGGAGGTGCGGGTGCTGGACCTGGACACGCTCGACCCGGTGGATCGGTTCCAGCTCGACCCGGGACTCCGCAACATGAACTTCGACCCTGTTCGCAGGTGGGTCCTGATCGCAAACTACTTCCAGGGAACCCTCCACGTATACGATGTGGACCGGAAGCAGATTCTGGGCAGTGTATTCCTCGGAACGAGGCTCCGGTGGGTGGACGTGGACACGGTGAACGGACGGTGGTACGCATCGAGTTCGGTGGGTGGATTCGAAATCGCTCCCGACGAGGCATTCCCCTGACCTTTCCTGTGTCAAGACAACGAAGGGGAAGGCCTGCAGGGAGGTTGAGGCCAGGTAATCCACCGTCCCTTTTCCACTTTTGAGAGTCAGTGAATGTATTCAGAAAATGTGAAGATCCGACTCATGGCTTCCCTGCGAAGGGACCCCGTTTTTTTTGTCCTGCTCCTGTTCTCTTTGTTTCCCGTCTATTTTCAATTCTACCGGGTGGGCCTGGGCATCCCGGGCGCTCTGGTGTGCGTATGGGTTTTTCTGTCGATTCTGATTTCAGAGTCGCCCCTGCGGAAGTTGCTGGAAAAAAGCAGGTTCCGGATCCCGCTGGTGCTTTTGGGGGCCATAAAATATCTCTACTGGTTCGGAATTGCAGTGCTGATCACCGCGTATACGCGTTGTGTGGTGATCCCCTACAGCTTTCTGGGGTTGCCGATCCTGGCGTTCGCCCTTGTTTTCAGGCTCTTCAAGGTCATCTCTTACCGAAGTTACCTGCTGCTCATTTTTGACCTTTTTCTTCTGATGACCCTGCTCCTCTACCGGGCGGACGTGATCCATCTCATCCTGTCCCGGATCGAGAAACCACCGTACCTGCACGAGGTGATCGCTACGTCGGACAATACCCTTTCCTGCCAGGGACAGAAATACGATCTGGAATATCCACCGGTATGGATCAGGCGGATCCATCTCTATGAAAACGCCAATATCATTACCGCCGCGAACGACTACAATTTTGTTCAAGAGCGGGAAAGGAATGTGGCGGGACTGGCGGCACGAATCACGGATAAAGGATGTACCCTTCGCTGGTTCCATGAGACGTTCTGTCGCGATATGATCTATGACGAAACACGTTCGATTTATTATGCTTCCCACTTTTTCGACCGCCAGATCCTGATGCTTGACGAGAACCTGGATGTGGTTCAGAAGACAGAAGTCGGAAATGAGATCATCGACATATTTCTGTATGAGACCGGTCGGGGAGAGGAACAACTGCTGGCACTGTCCTTTCTCGACGGCAAACTGTTCTCTCTGAATCCGACCTCCCTCGATCTGATTTCCGGTCGGGTGTACAGTCCGTTTATCATGAACTGTAATTTTGCACGGATGTCCCAGGCCAAGAGGGTGTTGTATTGCGCCGTGTTCAGCTGGGGGAAGATCGCCACACGTATCGACCTGGAGAATGCAGGACGCGCGGAACGGGGCGTGTGGGGTATCGGCTCCTGGGGGATC
>CAZSUQ010001181.1:0-1569 GCA_964609935.1 uncultured Thermodesulfobacteriota bacterium
TCCAGGGTCTGCCTGTGCACGGCATCCACGTCCCCTGCATGGACGGCCGCAACCCGGCAGCCGGTCCTCAGGCCGCCGCGAACCTGTTCCTTTACACGCTGCGGCACCCTCGAAGAAACAGCCAGGGCCGCACGCAGCAGGCGGCCGGGCGGGGCCTGCCGCGAACCCGATCGGATATGAGCCAGTGCCCTGTCCAGCAGCGGGGGCCAGAAGTGATTGTTGGTGACCGTTTCGATGGTGAAGACATTGTACTTCTCTTTGATCATCCGCCCCATCTTCTCCAGGGCCCTGTGCATGGGGCTTGTTTCCGGATCCATGAGGGACTCCTCCCCCTTCCACACGGAAGGGTTGTGGTGGTGGCGAATGCTGCGCCAGGATCCCAGCCCCACGGCAACGCTCTTCCAGCCCCCGTTCATGGAGGCGAAGTTCTGGTTCACGTAGATGGTCATGTCTGAATCCGCCACGGCCCGGTTGATCTCCACCTCCATGCCGTCCTCGGTCTCGCCAAGGTGGATCAATTCCTCATCCAGGGTTCCATCGTGACAGGAGATCCTTCCCTCCATCTCCTTCATGACCCTGCTGCCCAGGATCACGGCCAGTTCCTTCAGGGTCCACTTGCGGTGCAGGCCGTTGGCACAGATCAGCCGGATGTTCTCCTTTGGGATGCCGATGCTGTTCAGCCTGCGCAGCAGGATCTCAATGATGGGGCCGCGTGGGTCGTGACGGGTCAAGGGCACGGGCACGCAGGGATCGTCAAAGGCGATGATCACTCGGCTCTTCGGATCCAGCTGTTTCTCCAGAGGCTCTGCATCCAGGGGGTGATCCAGAGCGTGCTCCACCGCACCCACCGGGTCGGGAAGCGGCTCCAGAGGAGGGTTCGGATAGAGGAAGCGCGTGCCCTCTGGAAAGCGTTCAATCCGGTAATCGTCCCCGTAGAAGATGAATTCTTCCAACATGACGCCTCCGTTGGCCGATTCGGTCTATCCCCTCACGTCCTTCGGGTCCGAATCTTCCATGTCTCCAACACCCTCGCAACGAAGATTGCGAGCGCAGCGAAGCAATCCCCCGGCACCCGGGCTCTCTGAACAAGGGGATTGCCGCGTCGCCTTCGGCTCCTCGCAATCTCCGCTTCGCTCCCAGCTTTCATCCGGACAATTTCAGGCGGTCCACCCGGATGAACGTCATCAACAACCTTCTAAGGGCACTGCTGGCCGCCTTCTGTCCCATACACCACACTCCCGCCGCCGGTGGTGGTGATGTCGGTGTCGCACAGGGGGGGCGAGTTGGGCCACGTGTTCCCAACGGCCTGCACCGCGGCCGATCCCCCGTGATCAACAGAGGCCCCGGTGACCGATGAGAAATCGTTATCACCGCTCTCGGAGGCGGTGCCCAGATCCGGGTTGCCGTCGTCGATATGAACGGCCTTTGTGCAAAGGAACGTGTTTCCGCGGACAACCGGCCCTGCGCCGGTGAATTGTGCCCTGATTGCACCATACGTGTAGCCGGTGGATTTGTTGACCTGGATTATGCGGGAGGAATGCTGAAAAGCTACTCGCAATTCCTTCAAAT
>CAZSUQ010001182.1:0-1560 GCA_964609935.1 uncultured Thermodesulfobacteriota bacterium
TTTTTTCAAGAGTCATAAATTAATTTCTGTAAAACTTATTTTGGACAAGAGTGACATTTTGTACGAGAAATATGTTATGCTTTCCGCATCTCATAAACCACGGCAGAGGAATAATTCCGGTTTACATCTAAAGTCGTACCTCTTCGTGCATATCGCCCAGTCAGAAAGGGAGATGCTCCATGCGTTTGCCTCGGTTTTTCATATCTTCCATCCTCCTTCCTCTGTTCGTTCTGTCCTGTGGCGAAAGCAAAGGCGCGGGGGAAAACGCCGGCGGCAACCCGCCGGAAACCGGCAGGTTCCTATCGAATGGAGGCGGTGCGCTCAGGGATACGGAGACCAATTTCCTCTGGCAACAGGCGGACGACAATGTGGAGAGAACCTGGGAACAAGCCATGGACTATTGCGGGAACCTGACCTTGGGGGGACTCACGGGCTGGACGCTCCCGGATATCGACGCGTTGTGTGAGATCGTGGACACCGATTTTGCCCCCACCATCGATCCGGCCTTTGTCGGAACGAAGGCCGGCAACTACTGGTCGTCGACCCCCTCATCCACCGAGAATATTGCCTGGAGCGTGAACTTCGGCAACGGCCTCAAGAGCAATGCCATGTTCAAGAATCGGCCTTTTTATTGCCGGTGCGTAAGGAAGTAGCCGGGAATCCATCCCCTTTCATGAAACCGCCTTTTCTCACGAGGCAGTCCTCAAATACCACGAAGCCCTGAATCGCCCATAGGAGGAGAGGCCATCCTTCGTATCCCCGTATCTCCATCTGCCCTCTGCCTGGCGTGCTTCCTCCTTGTCTTGTTTCCACAGAAGGGACATGCGGGATAAATTGAATTCATAAAGGAAAATCACTCTTGTCCAAAATAGGTTTTTTCTTGGACAGCATTTCCCGCCCCAGAAACCGGGAGACCATCTGTCTGGGGATCGGAGGCCCTCGAAATCCTGTATCTAAAGCCTAAAAGAGGGGATTTCGACCCTTTTGCAAGTGAAATGCCATCGTTTTCTATCTTGGACAGCATTTTCAACCACGGACAACCTGAATTTCTTGTCCGAAATGGAATCCTTTAAAATCGACGGGTTAGGCCTCCGAAAAGACCGATCTCAGAATATTTTGGACAGCAATGAAGGAAAATACAGGACATATTATTCACTGTGTATTGCGCAACATTGTAGCACACAATGAAGAATTGAAAAAAGGAAGCCAGAATAGAGGGTATGAAGAGATCATGCACTATTTCAATCAACTAAGCTTCGATGACATATATCAAGGAATGAAAAAAGTTATTGCAGCAATCTCAGTTGATTTGAGGGAACAAGGAATAATAGTTAACAATTTCGCATTATAAGCTATCCCCTACCCGGAAGACCCCATATTCATCACAACTGGAGAATAAATCCGCCTGAAACAATGATCCGAAACGAGGGCAGAACAGGGCAATTATGGCCGGGATCTCCCTGTGCCGGTAAACCTCCAGCATTATCGGTTTGGACTCGGTCGAGCAGAGGGTGCAGATTCCCTGGAGAGCATCGGCGAGGTCGTATTTCTGCTCCAGCG
>CAZSUQ010001183.1:0-1551 GCA_964609935.1 uncultured Thermodesulfobacteriota bacterium
CGAATCGGCCTTTGAAATAGGCCTTGATCTCGTCCCGTAGAAAGATGCCGATATCACCGAGGCGGATGTTGCCTGATGCGTCTCTCCCGCTGGGCCGGTCTTTGATCAGTTCCTGCCCGGCCCCCTCGGCCACCACGGCCACGGTGTGCGGATGGTACCCGGTGCGAACCTTCTCTGTGAAGCGTTCCTCGAGCAATTTGAGAAAGCCCCGATCTCCGTGCAGGTCGAAGGGCACCTCAGGGATGAGGACATAGTTCACATCCGGGCAGGCGAGGGCGGCATTGGCCGCCACGAAGCCGGACTCCCGCCCCATCAGCTTCACCAGGCCGATGCCGAAGGGGGCTCCCCGGGCCTCTACATGGGCGGCCCGAATTGCTTCTGCCGCTATAGAGAAGGCTGTCTCCAGGCCGAAGGTCTTCTCCACGAATCGGATGTCATTGTCGATTGTCTTGGGAATCCCCACCACCGCGATCTTGAGCCCGAGAGATTGTATGGTCTGGCTGATCTCCTGGGCCGCTCGAAGCGTGCCGTCCCCTCCGACGCAAAAGAGGACCTGGATGTTGAGACGCTCCAGGCAGTTGACGATGGCCGCGATCTCCTGTTTTCCACGAGAGGAGGCGAGGATGGTGCCTCCCTGTTCGTGTGTCGTGTCGACCATCTCGGGGGTTAGGTTGATCGTGTCGTGTCCGAATTCAGGGATAAACCCCTGGAAGCCATACTGGAATCCCAGCACTGATCTGACTCTGTAGGCGTAAAGGAGCTGCATCACCAGGCCCCGGATCACGTTGTTCAGACCAGGGCAGAGCCCGCCGCAGGTCACGATGCCCGCCCGCGTTTTTGAAGGATCGAAGTAGATTTGCTCTCGAGGGCCGGCCAGCTCGAAGGAGGGTGGGAGGGCATTCTCTTCACGACAGCGTCGGAATTCTCTGAGAGAAATGTCGTAAAGAACTCGATCCTCGTCAGAGACAAAGTTGACGATCCGATCTCCCAGTGTGGTGGAGAGACGCAAGGGCGAGAGGACCGTGCGAGGGCCCAACGTAGTGATGGTGAAGTCGTGCTCCATGGCCATTCCTCATTTACAGATCCGCGAAGGTATCGTCGATTGGCCAGGATCATAGGATGAAAGCTGATGCTTGTCAAAAGGTAAGCCTTTACCGGCCGTTGCCCGTTAAAAGCTGGAAATCGGAAAGTGAGTTGTGTTAAGATCGCCCGGCACTCCCAAGGCGGCGGTAAAAATTTCACTTCATGAGCGAAATGACCATCCGGTTGACCCCGAAGGGGTCAGGTCATATAACCTGGGGTGTCAACCCCAGGTAGATCAGCGACCACTGGTTCTCCCGCTGGTCGCCGATTCGAGGACTATGATGAAAAAGACAAAACGCCTTCGTGCCAATGTTATTCTACTCGTCTTCTCCCTCATGATGAGCGGATGCGCCCGAGATCTGATCTTCCCCTTCGATCCGATCGAGATCGAATCATCCGGCCCTCCCGTTCGCATCCGATTCCATCTCGATCAAGGCGCACAGTTCTGCTACGACTTCCAGTATCAGG
>CAZSUQ010001184.1:0-1549 GCA_964609935.1 uncultured Thermodesulfobacteriota bacterium
TCCAGAACCTGGTTGCACAGATGATTCACATGATCCGTAGAGCCCCTTGCAAGAAGATCCTGGACCTGGCTTTGCATGTCCTTGTCTTTGTGGTAATCTTTGACAAGCCTGTAAGGATCGACCCCGATGTCGGGCCCCGTATTCTTGAGTTCCTTGTGGACCACGTCGAGCCAGGGCCCATCCAGATACCCCCCAAGCGCATCCCGTATCAGCGTGTCGTTTCCCATCTCCTCACTGGGGAACTGGTACAGCATTTCCGAGACGTAGGTCCAGGTACGCGGAGGCAATTCGTCAAAGATATGGTCATAAGTGTTAACCAGCTTGAGAACGATTCTATGGATCCCGCTCTTCTGCGCCCATTCCTTCCAGGCGCTGCGTTCGGCCTTTACCAGGACCTGGAGAAACCTGCTGCGAAGCGCGGGGTCGAGCGGGTTGACCTGGTAGGCATCATCCTCGGGATTGATGGCTGCACAGCACACCCAGCCATCGGGCAGGACATAATCGTTCAACCGCCTGGCCGTGAGCAACTGGAGGGCGGGTTGCTGTACATACCGGCTCGCCCGGTTCAGCTCTTCCAGCAGCAGGATGCCCTTTCCATGTGTTGGGAGAGACTTGGGCGCAGCGTAAACCGTCTTTCCGTTCTGTATGAACGGAAGCCCCAGCAGGTCGGGCGGTTCCAGAAGGCTCAGATCCAGGATCTTTACGTCAATACCCAGTTCCCTGGCGGCCTGCTGGATGATCTCGCTCTTCCCGATTCCTGTAGGCCCTTCGAGAAGGACGGCCCGCCGGATGAGGTAGGCGACCTTGATGATGGCGATGACCCTTGCTCCCATGGGAATCAGACGATGAACGCTCTGTTTCGTTGGACCCGGCATGCCCTTGCCCTCCCTTTACCTTGGTTGGGTTTCAGGAATCGTAACACCCCGATTTCTTACATGGTTTGGCCATTTTTTGTGTTCATTTGTTATGTATAGATATCATATACTTATTATCGATTTTCCCTGTCTGCCTCCCTTCCCCCCTTTCCGTTTCACTGGGTCTTTCATTTTTTCACTCTTTCCTTCATTCTTAACACAACCCCTATTTTCATGGCAAGAAAAATCTTTGCGGATGCAGGGAATGCCCCTGTTTTCCCTGTCCCTGCAGGCACAATTCATCATCACTTTCTCTACATCTGTATACTAATATTGTCCATATTAGCTATAGATTATTGCTCCAAAATGGTACTGAAGGGACACAAGGGCCCCTGAACCACTCCACTCCTCCTTGCCTTTGGCCAGAGAGGAACGACACCGTGCAAACCTTTCAGGTAAGATAGGGCCTTGCCCAAAAATATTTTTCAGACAAACCTGATTCCAGCACTCAAAGCGGAGCAAAAGGGAAGAAAGAATCCGGTAAATCTGGTAAAAAGATCTTCAGAGGAAGGAGGGCATGCAGAACATGGGTCTCGGGATTGCGAGGATAAGTCCGAAAAAACCGCTCGTAGCCGGTGCCCACGTCACGCTCACCTACACCTACACAGCCGACCATCCCATCGACGATACGGGTT
>CAZSUQ010001185.1:0-1539 GCA_964609935.1 uncultured Thermodesulfobacteriota bacterium
AGAGAACGACACGGTTGTCCTCGAAGAACTCGATCAACTTGAAATCCCCCGAGCGAACCGCGCTTCCCGGGAAATCCCCATTGGTCCCGTAGTTCGGCATGTGCCAGTAGATGGCCTCACGGTCCAGGGTCTTGGCTCCCTGCAGGAGGGGAAGCAGGCTTTCCCCGTCCAGGTGCTGTTCGGGCCTGGGCTTCAACCCGGCCATGGACAGCATGGTTGGATAGAAATCCGTGCTGACAACAGGTACTTCACACGTTGTCCCCGGATTCGTGACTCCCGGCCAACGGATGATCATGGGTTCCCTGATTCCACCCTCGAAAAGATACCCTTTGCCGCCTCGAAGGGGGGCGTTTGAGGTGTCGTGAACCGTATGGGGGAAGCCGTGCCTGCGGACCGTGGTTCCCAGGGTGGACTGGCCGCCGTTGTCGCAAAAGAACAGGATCACCGTATTGTCCTCGAGCCCCTGTTCCTCCAGGTGGTGGAGGATGCGTCCAACGTTCTGGTCCACGCTCTCGAGCATGGCGGCAAAGACCGGATTCTCCTGCCACTGGGCAACACCCATTCCGCTTGCATGAGCCGGACGGCCCTCCTCAACGTATCTCGGTTCCTCGTACGGGGGCATGTCAGCCAGCTTAGCCTTGTACTTCTCAACGAGATCGTCCTTTGCATCGATGTCGGAATGCATGGCGTAGGTGGAGTAGAAAACCATGAAAGGCTTACCGGTATCCGCGTTTGCCGAGATGAAATGCATGGTTTCGTCCGCAAGCCTGTCCGTGAGAAACTCACCGGGCTCCCCCTCTTCCAGGTCCTCCATGATGGCCGGGACATAGGGGTAGAAGTACCGGCCCGCTTGGGCAAAGGTGTTGGCCAGTGCAAGGTCATACCCCTGGTTTTCAGGGTAGTGCTTCCCGGTCCCGAGATGCCACTTGCCGATGATCGCAGTTGAATAGCCGGCATCCTGAAACGCCTCGGCGATGGTGACCTCATCCAGGTCCAGGTTCCACTTGTTGCAGGGACCGATCAATTTTCGATCCAGCCTTGGAAAATAGCCGATCCACATGTTGATCCCTGTACGAACCGGATATTTTCCTGTCTGGATGCTGGCCCGTGAAGGGGAGCAGTAAGGGGAGGCTGCATAAGCATTGCTGAAGCGCATCCCCTGGTCTGCAAGCCGGTCGATATTCGGCGTCTCGTAAAAGGGACTCCCGTTGTAACCCACATCCATCCAGCCCATGTCGTCCACGAGGATAAAGACGAAATTGGGTGGGTTGTTGTCAAGGGGTGTGATGGTAGAGGCCCGCTCACCTGAGGTGCCGCTCCCTGAGAAGATTCCCAGCAGGGTGAACAAGGAAAGAGGCAGGAGGGCCGAAGCTTTCCCTGGCGGGAAGGAGCGTTCGTTTCTACGATTCACTTGATTTCCTTATTTCAGGATTCCCGGGCGGACAATGGTTGAGATCTGTTATTCGGTCAATCTTCTCTGGAGTTGCCTGTGTCGCCAACGGGACGCGCATTTTCAGTGACCTCCCTGTCAAAATTCTC
>CAZSUQ010001186.1:0-1538 GCA_964609935.1 uncultured Thermodesulfobacteriota bacterium
GTTTTGAGCTTTACGCAGAAGCTTCCATGGTTCGGAAAACTGTCCGCTGCAGGACAGGCGGCACTTGAGGAGGCACTGGAGAAAGCCTGGACCTGGCGCAGCCTGCAGCGAGAGACCGTGCTGAAAGTCAAGAAGACGTTCTATGATCTCACGTATCTGGCCGAGGCCCTGAAGATCACCGACGAGGACCTTTCCACCCTGAAGCGTTATGAGAGCATTGCCCTGACGCGGTACCAAACGGGAAAGGGTATCCAGCAGAACGTGGTCAAGGTACAGAGTGAGATCACCCGGCTGAACGAGCGCAAGATTGTTTTGTATCGACAGCAGGGGATCGCCAGGAAGAGCATGGCCCAACTCCTGGGGCGGCCCCTGGGAGAGATGAGCATCGACACAGGCGATCAACCTTTGCACCTTTCGAGTGTTCAAGAAACCCGGCTTCAGGATCTGTACGGAAAGGTGGTGGAGAACCGGGAGGAACTTCAGGCCGGGCTGCACGCGATGCGTGCTCGCCGGCAGGAGGTGAGGATTGCCAAGAAACAGTACTGGCCGGACCTCAAGCTGGGATTCAACTACATCATTGTGGGGGATCGTGGAGACCGTCCGGGAATCTTGAATCCGCCGCAGGACAACGGTCAGGACGCCGTCGGCGTCATGGCTGGCGTCAACCTTCCCATCTGGTATCACAAGCTTGGAGCAGGGGTCGATCAAGCCAGGCTGAAGGAGGTTCGAGCAAGAGCTGCATACGCACGCCAGGAGGACAGCGTACTCTTTGAACTTCAGGATGCCTACATAACGCTGGAAAGCCTTGCGGATCAGCTGGATCTGTATCAGCACGCTTTGATCCCTCAGGCAAGACAGTCCCTGGGGTCCTCTGAGTCTGCATATGAGACGGGCAAGATCTCTTTTCTGGAGTTGCTGGACAGCGAACGGTTTCTGCTGAATGTGCGCTACGGACATGCAAAGATCAAGGCAGACTTTCTCACCGCCCAGGCCCGGATGGAGAGGGCGCTGGGGGCCCGGTTCCCGGAGGTCAAAGAAGGGAATGCCGTTCAGAGGAGCGAATGATCAAAATCATGGAGAAAGTGCATGGCGGGATTCCACTTACGAATTGACGAGGAAACCAAAGACATTGTGATCACCGGATAAGGATACCGATACAGGGAGTGATTGGTCATGACAAGCGAGAAACAAGAAAAAACGGAAGATCCCTTTTCGCTTCCTCCAGCCACAAGGAAAATGAGATCCTTTTCCACCTTCATCTTTTTCCTGCTGGGGCTGGCCCTGGGCGCATTCATCTTCTGGAATCCCTTTGAAATCTCCTTTTTACCGTCAGGATCGGTTGAGCACGGTCATGAGGAGGTTTCCAAGCCGGCGGAAACGGGAGAAGCGGCACAACTGTGGAGCTGTCCCATGCACCCCGAGGTGGTGGAAAAGGAGCCCGGCCTCTGTCCCATCTGCAATATGAAGCTGGTAAAGCTTGCCCAGCAGGAAGAGGCGACCCACGCGAAGGTTGCCAAGAAGGAGTCTCCTCAGCTGTG
>CAZSUQ010001187.1:0-1537 GCA_964609935.1 uncultured Thermodesulfobacteriota bacterium
ACATTCTCCCTGCCGGCCGGGCGTATTACCGCTTCAACGGCTCCCTCACCACACACCCCTGCACCTAAGGTGACTGGTGTAGCGTCATGAAAGAACCTTTGAAAGTATCCGAGGATCAGATCGAGCGGTTCGCCCGGGTGATGGGGTATCCGAACAACCGTCCCGTACAACCGGTGAACGCGCGGCCGGTGCTGCAGTAAAAGGCCCGCCTTGTATTCGAGCGGCCCGCTCGTAAGATTCCGCGGCTTCCGGACGGCCGGCGTGTCCCGCAGGAAGAAGGGGAAGTCATGTTCCGTAAAGGTGCATTTTTTCTTTGCTGTTTCTTGTGGTTCCATGCCGGGGCGTCCGCATCGATCCCCAAGGGCGTCCCTCGACCCCCGCAGGAGAGGACAGGGGTCTTTGGCATTTTTTCGAAGGACGCCGAGGGAAAGGTACGCTTTCAAAAAACCGACCGGGTACCTTTGATCGAAGGGCAAAGCTATGGATGGGTGATCCGGCTGACGGGGCAGGCGGACAAGGTGAAGTGGAAGGAAGAGTTCGTGTTGCCGGAAGCACCGGAAACCTGGGGGGAAGATGACGGAAGCGCGACCCGCTCGATCTCCCAGGACAGGAAGGTCCTGGTAACGGAAAAGGAAGAGGTCCCCGGGGACGGGACCCTTTTCCACTTCTGGAGCGTGGTCCCCGGGGATCCCCCGGGCCCACACGTCATCCGTGTGTACGTGAATGATGTCCTCGTGGAAACCTTCCGTTTTACGGTCATAGCTCCCCCATCCCCTGGAACGACCGTAACCCCCGACTGATTCGGATGCTCCGCAAAGGTCATGCAGCCCTCCCGTCCCCTCACATTTCGAGAGGAAGATATCGTTTTCAAACATGGAGGCAGGCGGGTTTTCGGATCCCTGGCGACAATCTTTAACAGCAAAGCTCCTGTCAGGAGATGGCAAATTGTATGAAACCTTTAAAGCCGACAAAACGAGTAAGCTTTCCTTTGGGGAACAAATTCATTACCTCCTGCATCGAGCCCTTGCGATTTCTATTGCAGCGAAAACCATTGAGGGGTTATAGTTTTACCGTCTCAATCGACAATTATTTTTAGATTCTGCTAAGGATTCCAACGGTAGGGGATTGGTCTGATGGCTAGGAAACCAACCTATGAGGAATTGGAAAAAAGGGTCAAGGAGTTAGAGCTAGGAATCCTTGAGCATAAAAAAGTAGGTGCAGCGCTTCGGGAGAGTGAGAAACGATATCGCACTCTTTTCGATCGTGCTCCGCTTAGCTACCAGTCTCTGGATGCAAACGGCAACTTGATAGAATGTAACGAGATATGGTGTAGAACGCTCGGATACACAAAGGAAGAAGTGCTGGGCAGGAACTTCTCGGACTTCATCCACTCGGACTTTCAAGAAGTGTTCAAGGAAAACTTCCCGAAGTTCAAAAACATGGGCTACATCTTTGGTATTGAGTTCGAAATGATCAAGAAGGACGGCTCAGAAATCGTCGTCTCGTTTGACGGAAGAATTGGCCGTGAGAAGGATGG
>CAZSUQ010001188.1:0-1529 GCA_964609935.1 uncultured Thermodesulfobacteriota bacterium
GGCTATTGCTTGTCGCCTGCATCTTCTGGTTCGGCGGCTCCTGCGCTGTGGTGTGCCGAACGGAACGGCAAATCGATGTCGATGTATTCTGCCGGCACACCGCTGAACTGTTGCCGCAAGTAGTCGACCATAGCCATCATTCCCGGTTTCTCTGCGGTTGCATGATTGACGATAAGAACGGGTATGTCCAGGTCGAGAGCCCAGAGCCCGCCACACCACGAGTCCATGCCGTCATCCGCGGCGATGAGGGCGTCACCTCCCATGTCCAACATTGTCGGCAAGTGGGTGCAGGCACCAGTCCCGACCACGAGTTTGTCCACTGTCCTGTCCAGATCTCCAAGGAATTGCACCGTGTCTTGCCCCAAGGAACGCACCTTGCGCGATACCGCCCGAGCCGTTTCGGCGAAACTCAAGGAGGGAACACGGCAGATATTGTAGAACAACTCAACAGGTCGCTCTTCCACTTCGAAGCCGAGGAATTTCGCCCAAGCGTCCGGAATGCCGTAACGAGGCATCCTGTCCCACGTGTCATGGCATCGGAGGACGACCATACCGCACTCGTCAAGAAGCTTCTTCTTGTCCTGAATGACCTTGTCTCCGCTCCGAGTCCCTTCGAATGGCCGGACAAAGGCATCTTCGTGCGTGATGAAGAGATTCAGTCCCTTTTCGTGCGCGGTTCTTATGGCTGCGTTGGTGGGTATCCAACCAGTAGCGATACCCGTGATTTCCGACCCGGGGTCGCCGTGAATAAATCGGTCATTACCTCTTTTCCAGTTAACCCATGTACCTATTTCTTGAAAATGGTAAAGCACTTCTGCTGCCTTCATGTGACCTCCTACTGTAGTGCCCAAGTAACAGTTTAGCTATCACACCCCTCCTGATGTGTCAAGGGCGATGAGATTCTTGGGGGATTTCTTGACAAATCCACATCTCCTCAGGATTCGGGGGATGTTATTCTCCTTTTTTGACGTATGTGTGTTCCCAGGGCAACTCCTTTATGCGTAGATTGGAAAAATGAGCCTCCCCTTTTGCTGTGAGTCCGAGGTAGCGGGGAGCATTCAAGGAATAGAACTTGCGAAAGATCGTTGAACCAATGTATCGATGGTTGAAATAAATCTCTGTGTGTAAATCACAAAGTACGAGGCACAGCTGGTTCCGGCCTTTTTGCGGCTTCAATTCATTACAGGGATTCCATCCTCCTGCTTTCAGAATTTCACCTCTTTCTATATCCGTAACTTTCAGCAACTTCGCTCCCTGCTCCAGCGTATACCACATGCCCCTGGTGAATTCTCGGGTAAGGCCAATAACCATGCCCGCTGAAGCCGTGGCCTCCTGTTCCACATCCACGCTTACGGCAATATCCCCGGTTTTCCCCACCAAGAGGATTCCGTCTCCAGATACCAGCGTATCATCCATCCAGGTCCAGCCCCCTGCGAGGTCGATGTCCTCCTTGTCCACCCTGCAGCTCGCATCTGGAAGGAACTCCTCCCGTATCTTAATCTTCACTGTATCATCAGGCTCTACCAACA
>CAZSUQ010001189.1:0-1527 GCA_964609935.1 uncultured Thermodesulfobacteriota bacterium
GAGGGATTCGAACCCCCGGAACCTTTCGGTTCAATGGTTTTCAAGACCACGGAAGCAAATCCACAAGGCATGTCCAATAAAGAACTTACAGAGACTGCTGAAACCCGCTTACAGGCCAGCTTACAGGAACACCCTGAAATAGAGCCAAATTCAGCCCCTGACCGCCCTACCGCTCAAGCAGAAATGATAAGCACTCTGGCCGACCTGTTGGCCGCCCTGCCCGACTCGGACCGGGCCGGCATCATTGCGGATCTGCCCCAGGATCAGAGGTTGGCCATTGCCCGGCTTATTGCCAGAAGGATCACGGAGGATTCGAGCAATGAATAGAGTTGAAGCACGCGTCAGAAAAGCTGAAGAAAAGCTTAATGTTGGTAAAGAGCCAACTGTCTGTGAGATTGTCATGTATGGAGGCGGCCCACTGCCTCCAGATAAGGTGGATGGAAACATAATCATCAAGCATGTTGCGTATGAAGACCTAGTCAAAGGAGCAGGTCATGAGCGCTGACTCACGGATACGTAAAATCGAAGAAAAAGTGGGCCTGAGTGTAGAAAACGAGGACGATGTCGTTCTTGATCTGGGTGACCGGACGGTGCGGCTGCGCAAAGTGGATTGTGATGCATTTATCAGAGAATTGAACGAAGAAACTATATCAAGGACCTGAACATGTCCAGGGCGCTAACGAATCGCATAAAGAAGGCCGAGCAGGCGTTGGAGCCAGACAACAAGGGCGAGTGGCTGAAGTTTCCCTGTCGGGACGGGAGCTATATCGAAGTGCCCGGCTGCCGGAGTTTGGTGGATGTATTGGCACTGGCCAGCGTCAGGACCAAACACGAACGCCAAGAACAGCAATGAGAACCAAACACGAAGAGAATTCAGGTGTGTGATATGGCTACGGAAAGCAACAAAATGACACAGGATATGGAAAACAAGGACACTGACTGCCTCACAGACCGCCAGATAAAGGTTTTGCCCTATATTGTGGCATCCTCGACGTATAGCGAAGGATGCAAGAGGGCCAAGGTTAGCAGGAAAACCTTTTATCGTTGGCTCGATGATCCTGCTTTTCGTTCTGTGCTTGAAACGCAACAGAAGGCCCTTGCCGCCCGTGCATTGGGGATGCTGGCTCAGAACGTAACACAGGCAGTTGAACGCCTGGCCAGTCTCGTCAATGACGATGACAAGCGCTTGGGACGCATGGCCAGCAAAGACCTGCTGGAGTATCATGCCAAGTATGTGGAACTCCAGGATATCGAGAGCAGGTTGCAGGCTGTAGAGGCACGTTTGAAGTAGGCGGGCAGGCTTTTCCAGGAACGGCCCCCAATGCCCCCCGGCAAGGATGACAGCAATGAGCAAAAAAAAGGCAGCCAAGAAGAAAGAAACTGTGAAGAAAACCGCCAGCCTGGCTAAGGTCGAATTGACTGAAGAGGAAAAGGCCCGTTTAGAGCATCATGAAGAACGGGCTAAGCTTAAACCCATCAAAATAAAACGGCCACCATTACAAAAAAACGAGATGGTCCTGGAAGGAA
>CAZSUQ010001190.1:0-1525 GCA_964609935.1 uncultured Thermodesulfobacteriota bacterium
GCGGTCACGGGTCTTCTTTTCCGAAAGATGTGAGAACAGGGGTACGCAAGCCAGGAAGGCTGACCACCCGGACAGAGGATGAATTGCGAATGAAAACCGCAGGTGACGCCTGCGGCATCTATGCCGAGAGCCTCAAAGAGCCGGACGAAACACTGGAACCTCTTCTGATGGACAGGGGGTACATCCTTCAGAAGCGACAGGGGTACCGCTTCTCCATCGATGCCATCCTCCTCGCATCCCTTGTAACAAAACGCCACAAGGTCAAAAAGGGGGATAAGGAAGCCCGTTATATGGATCTCGGGACAGGGTGCGGCATCGTTCCCATTCTTCTTGCAATGTGGAGCAACGCCCTGACAGGGGTTGGTGTGGAGATCCAGGAATCCCTGGCGGCCATGGCCGTTCGGAACTTCCGTATCCACGGCCTCACGGAGCGATTTCAAGTTTTGTGTTCGGACCTGAAGGATCTGCCGGGCAGGTTCTCACGGGGGGCTCTCGACTGGATCACCATGAATCCTCCTTACAGGCAACTCCATACGGGAAGGGTGAATCCGGATCCCCAAAAAGCCATGGCCAGACACGAGTTGACCGCTTCGCTCAAGGATATCTGTTCCGTGATAGGGTACCTGCTCAGGGAAAAGGGGAGGGCGTTTATGATCTATCCTGCAGGCCGGATGAACGGGTTGGTCACCGAGTTGAAGCATGTAGGGCTCGAGCCGGAATATGTGCGGCCTGTCTATCCAAAACCCGGAGAGCGGGCCCGGTGGGTTCTGATGGAAGCAGTCTGCAAGGGTGCCGGGGAACTCGTCCTGGACGAGCCCCTTTTCCTGGAGGATGGGAAGGGGGCGTACTCGGATGAGATCAATCGGATGTTTCGTTGGGAATTCGGAAGATGCTCAAAGGAGGCATGAAATGGAATTCGGACAACTTCTGAAGTCGAGTTGGGACCGCTACATCAAGGAGATCGTCAGCCTGGTCCTGTTTGCGCTGGTGGGGATGTTGCTCAGTGTGACCATCGTTCTCATACCAACCGTCACCGGGGGATTTGTACGCGGGTTCCTGGGCTATGTCAGGGATGGGAAAAAACCTGAATTCAATGAACTCTGGAACTTTGAGGATTACCTTCAGATCCTGCTGCTCATCCTGGTGGCGGGCCTCCTGATCTCAACCGGTTACGTGCTGCTCGTCATACCCGGAATCATCTTCAATGTGTGGTGGCTCTATTCGTTCTACTTTCTCGTTGACAGGAAGCTGGGTTGCTGGGAAGCCATGACCGCAAGCAGAGGGATGGTGAGCAACACCGGTTTTTTCAACCACCTGATCATCCTGCTGATCTTCTTTCTGCTGAACGCCGTCGGTGGATCCTTTTCCGGTCTAGGCACGATCTTCACCCTCCCCCTGCCCACCGCGGGCCCCCGCCGGCCTTGTAGAGCAGATCGGCGTTGTTTGTCACTTCCTCCTTGTGGCGGTGGGTCATGAACGCTGTCGCGGCGATGGGCTTGCCGATCTCGCCGTCGTCGATCAGCTT
>CAZSUQ010001191.1:0-1515 GCA_964609935.1 uncultured Thermodesulfobacteriota bacterium
GTTAGGCCTCCGAAAAGACCGATCTCAGAATATTTTGGACAGCAATGAAACATTTCTATGATCTGTTTCATCCAGAAGACCGGGAAGAATGGAAGAAAGCAGCGTTTGAAACGTTTGCCGAGAAGAGGCCCTTTCGTGAGTTTATAAACCGAAACGTGCACAAGAACGGAAAAACGGTTTGGCTTTCCACAAGCGGAGTCCCCATACTTGATGAAGAAGGAACCCTTCTTGGATACAGAGGTTCAGACACAGACATCACCGAGCGCAAGCGTGTGGAGGAGGCACTGCGCGAGTCGGAAGAGAAGTACCGCAACGTGGTGGAGAACGTGAACGAGGGCATCCTGGTGGTCCATGAAGGGAAGCCTTTGTTCGCCAACAAGGCGATTCTGACCTTTCTCGGGTGCACCCTCGATGAGCTGCTCTCCCTCCCCGACCCGATGGAGATGGTTCACCCGGAAGACCGCGAGATGGTGCTTGAACGCCACATGGCGCGCCTTCGAGGCGAGGATTCCCCGGAGATATACCCTTATCGCATCATCACAAAGAATGGGGAAGTCATCTGGGTTGAAGTGACCGGGATTCGGATCAACTGGAAGGGAAGCCCGGCCACATTGAATTTCTTCAGGGACATCACCGAGCGCAAGCGGGCGGAGCGGGAACGAGAGAACCTGATCACCGAACTCCAGGAGGCGATCTCGAAAGTCAAGGTGCTGAGCGGGATGCTTCCCATTTGCTCATCGTGCAACAAGATCCGTGACGACAAGGGGTACTGGAACAGGATCGAAAGCTACATCCAGCAGCATTCCGAGGCGGAATTCAGCCACAGCATCTGCCCTGAGTGCGCGGAGAAGCTGTACCCTGAATTTGCCAAAGAGATGTTCCCGCATTTGTTCGAGGACGATGGGTAGGAGTGTGAAATAGGCTGACACGGCCTGTGAGAACCTGCTTCGTATTCAGCCCGGGGCAGACGCTGGAAAGATGCGGGCGACGACTCCCTCTGCTGACCCAAAGGCTCCGGCCAAGTGCGTGTAATCGCCTTTATCAACGACCCCCTTTTCATCCAATCGCACCGTGTTCTTTTTAGGAAAAGGCAAGCACGGTCCATAGATCACTCACGATCTGTAATTCATCAGGTTTACATATTTGAAATAGAGACAGTTGTAAACTCTGACCCTAGGAACGTCCTCAGGTCTGTCGTATATCAGCTGCTGACTCATTCATCATGCCGTTGAATATTTCAAATGTTGACTGCCCTCCACGATCATTGCGGATTACTATCAAGGATTTGATAAAGAAGGACCTCAGGAAATTTCAAGGTCTCGGGTCCATATCTCATCCTGACCTTGCCAGGAAAACCCGCCCGTGAAAATGCCATATCTTTGACGTAGGAATACCTGGATCGTCCGCCCCTACAGTTCATATTTCATCATCCGCTCAAGACGGACCAATACTCAAGATGCCTCCTATGTGCAAAGTAAAGCAGCCTCCCTGGGGAGGGGCCTGCGATTGAATCCG
>CAZSUQ010001192.1:0-1515 GCA_964609935.1 uncultured Thermodesulfobacteriota bacterium
CAGATGCCGAGTGTTTCCCGCACATTATGATCCGTGATCAGAACACCGATGCCCTTCTCCTTCAGACCGTGAATCACGCTCTGGATGTCGGCAACGGCGATGGGATCAATCCCGGCAAACGGCTCATCCAGCAACATGAAACAGGGCTCGATCACGCGTGCACGGCAGATCTCGACGCGCCTGCGCTCCCCACCGGACAGCAGGTAGGCTTTCCTGTCCTTCAGGTGCAGAACCCCCAATTCATCCAGGAGTTGATCCCTGCGCTGCGTCCGCTCCCTTCCGTTAACGCCGAGTGCCTCCAGAACGATCTCGATGTTCTCGGCAACCGTCAATTTTCGAAAAACCGAGGTCTCCTGCGGAAGATAACTGATCCCCATTCGCGCCCGCCTGTACATGGGCAGGTGTGTGATGTCTTCACCGTCGAGATGAATCTCACCGGTGTCCGGCCGGATGATGCCCACGACCATGCTGAACGTCGTCGTCTTTCCTGCTCCGTTCGGCCCCAGGAGTCCCACGACCTCCCCCGCCTCCATCTCAATGGTCACCCCGTCCACGACACGCCGCTTTCGGTAGGCCTTGGTCAGGGAGCGGGCAACCAGGTGATGGCTCCCTTCCTCTATGTTCTTCGCCACATCCATCTTCCGTACCGTCTTATGCCCGGGTTGTCCGCCCCGCCGCTCCTTTCACGGCTCTTCCACAATGCGAAACTCCGCTTTCACCCCACCTTCGATATCCATCCGATCTTCTTCCAGGAAAACCCGGATCGCTTCTCCTCGAAGGGTGTTTTCCCCTTGTTTCAAGCTTGGATTCCCACGGAGCAGGACGGTTGCCTCCTCACGATCGTAGACCGCCTCCTTGCCCCATGCGAGCTTGTCCGACTTCCGGATAAATACATCCCCCTTGGCAACGATCTTCTTGATGTCTTCCGCCCGGTCCCCAAAGAGGGCCGTGACTTCCTGTGCGGATAAGGAGAAATCGGCCTGACGAACGCTCACGTCTCCCTGAAAGATGATCCGACGGGCATCAAAGTCCACGCTCATCTGTTTGGATTGAATATCCACCGGTGCGCCCCGGTCCCATGATTCATGCCGGAACTTTTTCCCCAGGGATTCCTTGCCCATGGAAAAGGCATCCGGACCTTCCGCGGCTGCAAGCTGCAGCGGGCAAAGGAGGCTCAACAGAAAAAGGCAAAGAATCCTCTTCTTCTTCTTTTCCGCCCTCAAATCACACCCCGCAGTGTTCCGGTTGCCCTGAAAATCTTCTTCGCTTTTTTCGGAAACCGACGCTCACGGTTCTTCGGGCGAGAACATGGCCCGAACCGACGAGAGCAGCACAAACCGTTGTTCCGGCAGGGACCCTTCCATTCCCACGCCCTCTATGATTAGTCGGTCTTTTTCCAACGTAACTTTATCCGGTGTACTCACCTCTTTCTTGTCCGCCTTGTAGGAAAGGGTGCTGGTGGAAAACCGAAAACCTTTTTCGCTCTCACCGGAGACATCCCCTTCTGCGGTGAGC
>CAZSUQ010001193.1:0-1510 GCA_964609935.1 uncultured Thermodesulfobacteriota bacterium
AAAGAAAATCCAGGATGGGACCCTGGAAGCCAGGGTAAAACACCGGCCCCGGGGCCGGGATGAGGTAGAGCACCTGAAGCAAAGGTTCAACCGCATGGCGGACAAGCTGGAAGAACACACCAGAGGGCTTGAAAAAAAGGTGGAAGAAAGAACCCAGGAGCTGAAAGAGACCAACCAGCAACTGCTCCGTGCCAAGGAGCAGTTGGAGGAGCTGGCCATTACCGACGGATTGACCGGCGCCTTTAACTACCGCCACCTGAAAAACACCCTGGGCTTTGAAATGGAACGGCAGAAGCTACGGACCCACCCCCTATGTTACCTCATGATCGATGTGGATAATTTCAAACACTACAATGATACCAACGGCCATCCGGCCGGGGATGAAGTATTAAGGATCATCACCAAACTGCTTAAAGAAAGTGTCCGTGACGTGGACTTTATCGCCCGATACGGGGGAGAGGAATTCGCCGTCCTACTGCTGGACACCCCTAAGGCAGAGGGATACCCCATTGCCAGACATATCTGCCAGGTGATTGAGCAATACCCTTTTGCCTTCAGGGAGAGTCAGCCTGAGGGAAAGATTACGATCAGTGTGGGGCTGGCGGCATTTCCAGAAGACGCCGCTGATCTTGAAGCACTCATCCAGGGCGCAGATTCAGCGCTTTACGTGGCCAAACAGAAGGGCAAAAACCGGGTAGAAATCTTTCAGGCAGACTAACACGTCACCATAGTCATGAAGGCATTCACAACAACAGGATCAAAGTAAATGCCTGCCATGGTCATGATCCACTGGGAGACATCCTCTGAATTCATGGCCTCGCGATAGGGCCTGTCTGCGGTCATGGCATCAAAGGAATCCACAACCTTCAGGATCCTGGCTACCATCGGTATCTTCCTGCCGGCAAGGCCATCCGGATAGCCCATCCCGTCAAAACGTTCGTGATGAGCCCTGACAGCCAGGCAGACCATCTCAGGCATAAAATACTCATGGAGCATCTGCTCTCCGTTAACAGCATGATGCTGAACAGCAAGGAATTCCTGACAGGTCAGGTTGCCCGGCTTACTCAATATGTGGGTCGGTATATGAAGCTTTCCAATGTCATGCAACAAAGCTGCCACCTGCAGGTGAAAAAGGTCCCGGCTGGAAAATCCGAGATACCTTGCAACCTGCAGGCACAGGCTGCATACCCTTTCGGAGTGATCCCGCAGGTCCCTGTCATGTTCTTCGAGATAGCTCAGAAGCTGGAGCAATGATTCATAACATACGGTATGATATCCGGCTACTTGGGGCCTTAGGATTGTACCAGATCCATAGGTGTCTACATTGAGTGACATGATAAACTCCTTTGGTATTCTTTGTACAAGGTCTCCTTCTGTGTGCCATGATCTATAAAATCCCAGGGAAACAACTCCTCCTCTTTGCGTTCCCGAAGGACATAAAAATCCGCGTCCCGACTCTCTGCCCGGAAGATCCCCGGCCAGTCAGGGGCAGCGGCGGATCCGGCCTCGA